>CAYWGE010000128.1:0-5800 GCA_964457215.1 uncultured Pseudomonadota bacterium | reverse complement strand
ATCTTGTTCTATGAAATTAGTAATAGAGCCTACCATTCCCACGAGTTGATGCGTTACGAGCGAAGCCATTAAGGTGGCAGGCACAAAAAGAAACGCAGTCATCGAGAAAGTAGTTAAGAAACTCGCCAGGTAAGGATGCCCGCGGGTGAGCTTAAGTAGGGCGGCATACAGTGGATAAAATAATACCACCAAGACGATAGCTAAGATGATGGGCATGAGAAACGGCTTAAAGAGAAATAAAAGCGCTAGAGAGAGCAAAAACAAGAAATAGATAAAAGTGCGTCGTTCGGTTTTATAGTTTTGACTCACGGAGTCCTCGCGGGTTTTGAGCTGGGTTGACTCGAAGGTTCTGAGTTGGGTTGAGAAGCAGGTTGAGAGCTTGCTGTGTTTAGAAGGTAGCTTTGTTTGTATTGTTGCAGGCGTTTGAGAAATTCTTCTCGCACCTCATCTTTATTATTGAGATTAGTGATGAGATCTAGGGTTTTCCAGGCTTCGGCTTCGTGGGCGGTCAGTAAGTAATCGGCCACAATTTGTAGAATGTCCGAGCGATTATAATTATTTTGAGTGAGCTCTTTTTTCCTTTCTTCAATATCGGAATAAAAAACCTGAGGATATTTAGAGTCTTGATTGGTCCAATGCTCTTTCTCAAGCCCCCAAACCATTGGGGGAAAAGGGCTGTCCGTATAAGGAATTTTGGGTAGATAAGTGAAAAGCGGATTACAGGTTAAGATTTCAAGGTTTCCATCTTGGTTTAAGTCTTTTAAATTTAATTGTTCTCCACAATCGAGAAGTTTCAAAGTGCCGAGATTTTTTAAAGTTTTTGCCAGGGAGAAGAATTGGTAGCTATAGCAACAATGGGCGCCCCCCGAAAAATTTCGAATGATTAAATCTTCTGAGCCATCCCGGTCAAAATCCAAGGGTGTTTGAGGAGGGTTTGAAAAAAACTTTGCTGGATCCACTTCGAAAAACAAACCTAAGGTTTGATAAACGATTTTTCCTTGTTGATCGAGAATGACGATTTTCCCCGAATCGATTCCTAACGGAGAAGCAGGATTTTCTTTTACAAAAATCTGAACCTTATAAAGAGGATAAGTTTTTTCGCGACTTAATTTCCATGCGGTAGGCTGAGTAGCCGGTTGAGAGCTAGCGGGTTGACTCGTGCTTGTTGGAAAACTCTGAGAAAATGCCGGAGAAGAAGCAAAGAAGCATAAAGCTAAAAGTAGGAGGTTCTTCATAAATGAAGATTATGGCTAAGCCTATAAGTTTACAACCACTTTTTCTTTTTGAAGAAATAGATTAAGCCGCCCGTGATACTCGCCAAGATTCCCCACACCATGTAATACCCCCATTTCCAATGAAGCTCGGGCATATGTTCGAAATTCATACCATAAACCCCGACTACAAAGGTAAGAGGTAAGAAAATGGTTGCTCCGATGGTTAAGCGCTGCATCACAAAGTTTAATTGATGCGACGCTTCGGTCATTTGAATGGTGAGCATGGCGGCATAAACATCAAAAACCGATTTGGCGTGTTCTTTTAAGAGATCGAGTTCATGAAGTAAGACATTCATTTCGTCTACGAGGCGTTTGAAATAAGGTCTGGTTTTCGAGTTTAACCAGGGGATGTGAGTATCGTATAATTGAATTAAAATTTCGCGTTCGGGGAGCAAATTTTTTCGCATCGTCGCAACTAATTTTTTAAACTGCAAAATTTTATCTAAAATTTGTTCGTTTTTTCCTTGGAGTACCACGCTTTCGATCTCATCTAACTGCTCTTGCCATTGTTCAATGACGGGCAAATAGTCATGAATGGCCAGTTCGAGAAGCTTAATAAAGACTTGGGCTGTTCCTTTGCCTAAGGTTTCTCGAGGATTTTGGCGGACTTGTTCTCGGGCAGTGGCAAAGGTGCGGGTTAAATGATCTTGATGAATGGTCACTAAAAAGCGTTCCCCTAAAAAGACTTCAAATTCACGGCGCTCACAGGTTTCTTCTTTAAAATGATAAAAAATTCGGTGCATCGTTAGAAAAACATAACGGTCATGAACATCGATTTTCGGGATACCAACATCTTTTCGGACGTCGTCGATATTTAAGGGATGGAAGTGAAAGGGGCTTGTCAGTAAATCTAATTCTTCAGACGTGGGACTTTGTAAATCAAGCCATACGATGTCGTGGTTACTGCCTAGAGCTGCTTTGAGTAAGCTCACATCCTGAGTTTGCGTGAGCTGGCCTTGCTCTGAAAGAATAGAGATGTAGATCATTCCCTCACCTCGAATTCATTAGAGTAAATGGACTCCGGCATTTTAGTCCATTGTTTGTTATCTAACAAAACTTTCAGTCGATATCTGCCAGGCTTTAAATTTTTATCGTTTTGAAATTGAATTTTCTTTTTTTCTTGAGGTTTTGAAAGAGAAATCAGTTTTGTTTCACTGACCTTCTTAGAGCTAAGGCTTAACCAATTTTCGCCTTGTTTATTTTCAATGAGAATGCCCGAATCATAAAGCACAGGATAGTTGGTGATACGCGCAAAATCAAAAAAGATCTTATCTGTGGGTTTATAAATATCTTTATCAGTAATAATGATAATTTTTTCGTTTTCTTGAGGTTCTTTGCTTTCGGTGCCACTGGTTTTTTCATCCCACCAACGTTTAGGCCCGGTATCTAAATGGATGTGCACGCCGTGGTAATAGCCTACCCCACAGCAATCAAGGCCTTGGGCGTAATCTCTTAAAGTGGTGGTGTCAATTCCAGGAATAAAAAAATCGGCGGCTGAGGCTTCGAGATGCATGCTCGATTGCCCCGCTAATTTTCCTTGGTCGCGTAGTTTTTGGTTTAAATTTGGACTCCGATATCCCGAGCGAATCAAGAGAGGGCCACCTTGAAAGTGATTTTGCACATTAGAAAGTACTTCGATAAATCGAAGCGGCATGCGCTGGTTGATATCGTCGTAATTGGCCCCATACACCGCATGAATTTTTCGAAGAGCAGCTTCCTCATAAACTTCTTTATCGCGGTAGCGGACTTTCACACTCGCGCCGTTTTTTTGATTTTTAAGATAAAGCTCGCCGGAGCCCATCACAAAAAAATCTTGGGCCGAGCAAAGCATGGGGAATAGTAAGAAGCTCAAAAGAAGTATTTTTTTTAGCATGCGTAAATCAGATCAGAGTTTTGCAAAATTTTCCAAGATTTTTAATCCAATTTCTTGACTTTTTTCAGGATGGAATTGCACCGCAAAAATATTGTCTTTTTGCAACGAGGAGCAAAAGTCGATACCATAATTTGTGGTGGTGGTGATTACTTTTTTGTCTTTGGGCACTACATAGTACGAATGCACAAAATACACATGGCTTTGATCGGGGATATTTTGAAAAATCGAATTTTTGAGGCCGCTGGCTTTTTTGATTTGATTCCATCCCATGTGAGGCACTTTTAGCTCACTGCTTTCTGGAAAACGCACGACTTTTCCGGGAATAATATCTAAGCCTTTGTGAGAGCCAAACTCTTCACTTTCGCTCATCAAAACCTGCATGCCTAAACAGATTCCTAAATAGGGCTTAGCTGCCTGAATGTGTTCTCGAATCGGTTGAATGAGTTTGTAGTGGGTGAGATTTTCCATGCAGTCGCGAAAAGCTCCGACTCCAGGAACCACAAGTTTATCCGCCTCAGCAATCAGATCGGGGTTACGCGTGACGTAAGCATGCACGCCCAAGTGCTCAAAGGCCTTTTGCACACTTCTTAAATTTCCCATGTCGTAATCTAAAATGGCGATCAAGCGAATCCCTTCTTAAAAACGTTCTCAATATGGATATACCGATCAAAGCTCGGAGGTCAATTGTTCATCCATCAAGTCTATTCTTGAAATTGAATGAGATTTTACCCATAGTTTGAATCTCTTTATGCCAAAAATTTTAATGCCTTCTCAAATTAAAGATGTTTTGAATCGTGCAGCCCTTGAAAAGTGGTCTTATCCTCAAATATTTGAAGCGCTTCAGGCAGCCGGCGTGGAATATTATGAGACCCACGTCTCCACCTGTCAAACCACGTATTATGGAGGCGATGAAAGTTTAAAAGAATCCTCTTTAAGCCAAAGTCCTCTGGTTGTTGCGCCTGATTTTAGTGTGGAGAGCATTCAAAATGCGATTGGCAGAAACCAAAGAAAAGAGACGACTTACTTGGAGTTTCTTCAAGAAATTGCTGCGGCAGGAGTTTTCACTTACCGAGTGGATATGAAGCTCAGAAGTATTTGCTACAAAGGAAGAGAAGGCGAAAAATATATTGAGAAGGTGCCGCCCTTCGAAAATCTTTCTATTAAAGTTTTCCTTTAGTCGACGGAATCTTTCCCTTTATTCTTGCATCTACTTGAGTCGCCATATCACAAGCTTTAGCCATGGCCTTGAAGGCCGATTCTACAATGTGGTGTTTGTTGCGGCCATAGTGCACATTTAAGTGCAAGTTGATGAGGGCCGCATTGGTGAAGCCTTGAAAAAATTCATAGACGAGTTCGACATCGAAATTATCGCCGATCAGGCCTTTTTCGAGAGGCAATTTGTAAATGAGGCAGGGGCGTCCGCAAAAATCTAAGGCAACGGTAGTTAACACTTCGTCCATCGGTAAAGTTGCAAATCCGTAGCGCCGAATGCCCGCTTTATTGCCCAAGGCTTTGGTAAAAGCTTCCCCTAAGGTAATCCCTACATCTTCAACCGTGTGGTGCAAATCAATGTGCACATCGCCCTTGGCTTTGATCTTTAAATCAAATAAGCCATGCCGCGCAAACTGCTCGATCATGTGGTTGAGAAAGGGGATGGGGGTGTCGATGTTGTAAGCCCCGGTCCCATCGAGGTTTAACTCGACGGAGATTTGGGTTTCTTTGGTGTTACGAGTGATCTTGGAAGTTCTGTTTACCATAGCTTTTTTTAAGAATTTAAATCCAATGCAAAAGTGATTGCTTCATTGACCTGCTGAAGTAACGTTTCTGGTAAATCACCTAAATATCGGACTAACACGTTTTTAGGAATTGTATGTAGCGCCTCCGAAGAAACAAAGGAATGTTTTTTTAAATTCGCCGATTGAGCGATGTCAACCTGTGTTGGGTAGCCTTTCCCTTGCGAAGTGATTTCGGCCACGACGATCTTCGAAAGATAAGGAATCATATGAGAACGAGTAAGAACGAGCACAGGCCTTTTACCGATTTTACCTCCCAGCTCAGCTTCCCACACTTCTCCCTTTTTCATTTCTCACCCCAGGCTTCTGTGGACCAGATTTCGCCTTCCTCTTCCGGGTGTTTCTGAAGGGCTTTAATCCATTGTTCTTCGAGCTTTTTGTCTTTTTCCCGTCTGAGTTTTTCTTCAATCGCTTCCCGCACGAAACTCGACTTGGATTTTTTAGTATGATGGCTAATTTCTGCCTCGAGTTCTTCCGGAAGACGTATTTGTATACTTGTTTTTGCCATACGAATATAATGACATTTTGTATTGTTTTTTGCAATACACAAATTTCTGTATTTTAATGAAGCAACTTTTATGGGGAAGAATCGATAAAGGCGCAAAGGAAAAACTATGGATCCGATTACTCAACAGCGATTAGTTTATTTACTGGCTTGTGTCCCTGAATCTGTCGCACGCCGGCAGGTTCGGCATTTTGCGCCTGTTATTGCGCCTAATGCCAGTTATGACCCCGCTCAGTTTGCGAGCTCTCAACGTCAAGCTCAAGCCATTTCAGATTGTATTTACCCTCATCCGCTTGCCCCACCCAGTTTAGATACATTACCCACTTTTGCGGATCAGCAAACTGTTGAACGTTGT
>CAYWGE010000127.1:0-5815 GCA_964457215.1 uncultured Pseudomonadota bacterium | reverse complement strand
AGTTTGTCAAATCATCAAATGAATCTTCACGATATTCTGGATAAAAAACTTCTGATCGTTTCGGGCAAAGGAGGTGTCGGCAAAACAAGTGTAGCAGCTTCGCTGGGCCTACTTGCTGCAAAAGCTGGGAAAAAAACCTTAATTGCCGAAATCAATGCCGCGGAACGCATTGCAGAAATTTTTGATATCAAACCCATTGGATACCACGAAACTCCACTTAGCTTAAATCTCGTCGCTATCAATATCGATCCCAAAACTGCTTTTGAAGAATATATTGTGGAGCAAATCCATAGTAAAAAGATTTTTAACCTCGTGTTTGAAAACCGTTTTGTGCGGAGTTTTTTAGATGCGACTCCGGGTCTTAATGAACTCTTAGAAATTGGTAAAATTTGGTCGTTGTCGGATCGTGAAAACAAACCCGATGATAAAAATACTGTTTATGATTTAATTATTGTGGACGCTCCTTCGACAGGTCACGGGCTTGCCTTCTTAGAAGTACCTCGTATTGTGGCCGATGCGGTGCGCGTAGGGCCTTTAAAAACAAAATCGGAGCTTATTCTCAAACTTATTCAAGATCCTCAAAAAACACTCTTGCTTTTGGTGAGCTTGGCTGAAGAAATGCCGGTGAATGAAACCCTCGAAATGCTTGAGAAGGCCCGTTCCGCTGCAAAAATTGCAACAGGACCTGTTTTTGTAAATAGCCTTTTTCCAAAGTTTTTGACGGATAAAGAAAATAAAGAGGTCGATCATTTTTTCAAAGTAAATAAAGACAATGACGCCTTAGAGAAACTCTACCCTGTGATACATTTGTTCCAAAAAAGAGTGGAGCTTCAGCATTTTTATTTTAACAAATTGAAAACCAACATAAAAAACACTCCCCTTATTGGGCTTCCTTTTATTTTCAAGGAAAATTTTGGACTTGAGGCGATTCAAGAGCTTGCGGAAGCATTAGAAAATAATTTTAGCGAAAGAGATAAAAATTATCCCAAAGAATTTTAAAAACTAATCGTATGAACATCGAATCTCTAATTGAAAAAAAGAAATTGATTATTTGCTGTGGATCCGGAGGGGTGGGCAAAACCACAACGGCTGCAGCCATTGCTCTAAAAGCATGTTTGATGGGAAAAACAGTCGCAGTTTTAACGATTGATCCCGCCAAACGCTTAGCAAATTCTCTGGGCCTTGAAACTTTATCGAACGAAGAAAAGGAAATCCCAACTGAAGAGTTTAAAAAAATGGGCTTAAAGCCCAAAGGCAAGCTCTTCGCACTCATGCTGGATACCAAACGCACCTTCGATAAAATTATTGAGAAATATGCACCTAGCCAAGAATCAAAAGAATCCATTTTCAATAATAAGCTCTACCAACATCTCTCCGGGATGATCGCGGGTTCCCAAGAATACATGGCGATGGAAAAAGTCTATGAACTTCTTCAAAAAAACGTCTACGATCTTTTGGTACTAGATACCCCTCCCACCCAACATGCCTTGGACTTTTTAGATGCTCCGCAGAAAATGACACAAGCCGTGAGCGATAGTATTCTTAAATGGTTTTTGAAACCTTCAATTTTTTTAGGAAGAACCTCTTTAAAAATTATAGAGAAAACAACTCGTACGATTTTCAAAAGCTTTGATAAGGTTTTAGGATTCGAATTCATGCAGGACTTATCTGCAATGCTTATCTCTACCGCGGGTTTACTCGAAGGATTTAAAGAACGCGCCAAAGAAGTTGCCACTCTTCTTCATAATGCCGAAACTGCTTTTCTACTAGTGACCGCGCCTCAAGGAATGGTTGTACCTGAAGCACTTTTTTTCCACGAAAAAATAAAAGAATATAAATTACCGTTTGCAGGTTTCATTATCAATCGTGTTCATGAAGTAGTGGAATTCCCAAAAAACTTTTCGAGCTTTTCAAAACTTTTTCAGAAAGAATTAGAGGAAAAAACAACCGAAAAAATTTTTGAGATGTTTACTAATTATGACTGTTTGGTCAAACAAGATCAAAAACACATTGAACTTTTGGAATCTAAACTCAAAAAACGCGAAGGTTTAACCTTAATTCCTTACTTTGAAACCGATATTCATGACCTAGAAGGTTTGGCAAAATTAGGAGAATATTTAACTTGAGGGTGAAGGGGTTTAGTCTGAACAGAATAAATAAGAATGCGCTGCACTTTTCAATAAATCTCTGGTCTACGCGCTTGAAAAACCGGGAATTTTTTTCGAATTTCGCGCACCTGTTTTAAATCAATCTTCACCTCTAAAATTCCAGTCGTCGTTTTCAACTCGCCTAAAATCTTTCCCCAGGGATCAATAACCACACTATGCCCCCCATACTGGAGACCCTCTGCATTTTTTCCTACTTTATTGGCACTGATCACAAAACATAAACTTTCGATCGCACGCGCCCGAAGCAAGGTGCGGTAATGTTCAATTCTTAGTTTTGGCCATGCTGATGGAATAATCAACATCTCTGCACCGGCCAGAACTTCCTTTCTCACGAATTCTGGGAAACGGATGTCGTAACAAATCCCCAAACCTATTTTTCCAATGGGGGTACTCACCACTCTCGTATATTGCCCCGCGACAAACTTTTTATGTTCTTCTCCCAAGTGAAACAAATGCACTTTGTGATATTCGCCCAACTTATTTCCCGTAGGCCCCACCACTGAAGCCGTATTAAAAAATCCCCCAGGAGCAGCACTCAAATGAGACCCCACCACAAAACACCCCTCTGACTTCGCATAAGCTTTAATCCACATGAGGGCCTGTTCGGTTTTTTCGAACAGGGTTTTGGCGTGCGAAACTTGCATGCCCGAAAGATACATTTCTGGTAAAACGATTAAATCTGTTGGTTTTTTAAGTTTGCGCAATAACTTCTGTAGCCGAGCAAGATTTTGTTCAATCTCTCCTTCTTGAGATTCAAATTGCACAACTGCCACTCGTAATTGCTTGGAATTGGAGTTCATAAAAAAATTAAAAATTCCTTGACTCTTTGCGCCATTAGAACAAAAATTATACATTAATTAAGCATAATTTTGCTATTTCTGCACAAAATTTTAGCTTCTTTTATAAAAAAGTTAACACTTGTAAGGAGGACTTTATGTCTAAAATGAGGATATTGGGAGTTTTGGCCCTAGCTTTTGTGGCCACAAGTTTAAATAGTGCCTGTTCTAAAGGGGGTGCTAACTCCTCCAATGATGTGCGTACCGAAGTAAATAACGCATTAGAGCGCATCCATTTTGATTTTGATAAGTATAATATTCGCGCTGATGCAGTACCCATCATGCAAAAAAATGCCAGTTGGTTAAAAGCCAATCCCGGTGTCCGGACTATCGTTGAAGGAAATTGCGATGAGCGCGGCACCAATGAATACAATATGGCTTTAGGTGAACGCCGTGCGAAAGCCGGTAAAGATTATTTGGTGAATTTAGGCGTCGAATCTTCTCGAATTGACACAGTCAGTTACGGCGAAGAAAGACCCTTAGATCCTGCGCATAACGAAGCAGCCTGGGCCATGAATCGTCGTGATGACTTTGTAACCCGCAAATAATTGTTTGAAAGATTCTGCAGAGTTTTTTAAAACCACAGAAGAACAACATCCCGTTGCTTATTCTGTGGTTTTTTTTTAGAATCGGTCTCCCTGTCATCCTCCGGCCCCGAAGGTGTCCCTTTGGGATTGACCGGGGGATCCATTTTGCAATGGATTCCCGCCTTCTCGGGAATGACACCGCTAAGTTTTTGACATTTATGAGATGGATTTTTAGCATCTCTAATACCAGGAGAATTTATGAAAATTCGATCTCTTATCGTTGGAATGAGTCTATTAGGATTTTCCACTCTCTCTTTTGCCCAAAGCACCGATCAACTTCGCCAAGATGTGGCTTTATTGAAATCCAGCACTGAAAATTCAAATGCGAAATTAGCAGATGCTATGAATCGCCTCCTGGCCCTAGAACAAGAAATAGCCAGTATGAAAGGGGTCACCGAAAGCGGTGGACATTTTTACGAAGAGCAAGCCAAAACGTTGCGCGAATACGATCAACGCTTGGCAGCGATGGAAGACAAGATCAATACGCTCACCACACTGCTCAAAGAAATTAAAGATAGCCGTGTAGCCGATAAAGTAAGCTCTCCTTCTGCTGAACCCGGCCCAAATCAAGAATTTCAAAAGCTTCTCGATTATGTAAACACCGAAGATTGGAACCAGGCCTTAAGTGGTTTTCAAGGATTCGTCCGGAAATATCCCAAAAGTCCGTTGGCCGAAAATGCCCAATTCTGGATCGCAGAATCGTACTATGGTTTAGGAAATTACAAAAAAGCCATTGGCGAATATCAAGCTCTCATCCAGAAATACCCCCGCTCTTCCAAAGTAAAAACAGCTGTTTTAAAACAAGGTTATTCGTTTGCGGGATTAAACATGACTAATGAAGCGAAACCCTTTCTAGAAAAAGTGATTCGAGATTATCCCGGGACCCCGGAGGCAGCGAAAGCAACAGCTAAAATAAAAGAACTTGGAAAAGCACCCGTGGCGAGTGCTGCGCCCACTCCTTCACCAAACTCTGAAAATCCCTCTGCCCCTGTTGCAACGCCCAACTCAGAGCCTGCGCCTGTTCCTAACGTAAGCACGACTACAAATCCGGGCCCTACACCTTCATCCACACCTCAAGCAATTCCACAGCCCGCGCCTAGTCCGCGTCATATCCCATCGAGCGGACTCTACGATTGATTTTCTTCTGTTGAATTTTATGAAAATTCTCGCGATTGAATCTTCCTGTGATGATCTGGCAGCCTGTGTTTTAGAAGGGCCCTGTACTATTTTAGCTTCCCGCAAATCCTCTCAAGAAAAAGTCCATTCCCTCTATGGAGGAATTGTGCCGGAAATCGCTTCACGCGAACACGTTCAAACTATTTCTGCGCTGGTGAGTCATTTATTTGAAGATCTTCCTGCTTCGGAGCGAAAAGTTGAGGGAGTCGCGGTAACTGCATCTCCCGGTCTTATTGGTTCATTACTGGTGGGAGTAAACTTTGCAAAAGGTTTTGCCTTAGCCCATCAGATTCCGGTCATTGGCGTCAATCATCTCGAAGCCCATTTACTCAGCGCTTTTTTAGAAAATCCCGATTTGAAATTTCCTTTTTTAGGGCTGGTCGTCTCGGGTGGACATACCAATTTTTATTGGGCCAAAAATTTTGGGGACTATGAACTTCTAGGTTCGACGGTGGACGATGCCGCAGGTGAAGCCTACGATAAATTCGCAAAGATTTTGGGGCTTGGGTATCCCGGTGGCCCCGTGTTGGACCACTTAGCTTCTCTGGGAAATCCCAAGAAAAGCCCCTTCACGCGTGCGCGAGTCAAGCGTGGAAAATATTACACGAGTTTTTCCGGACTCAAAACAGCGGTGGTGGAAGAAGTGACCGCACAAAAAATTTTAGAAAAGCTTCAAAATAAAAAGATAGAGGAAATTCCAGAGGCCCTCAATTTGATCGCGGCTTTTCAAAAAACTGTCGTGGATTCGCTAGAAAAACTTTTTCTAAATGCCGCGGAAGAACTAAACTGCACTCAGTGGGTAGTCGCCGGAGGAGTTGCTTGCAACCAAGGTTTACGCGAACGCTTAAAAGAAACTGCTCAAAAAAATGGGGCTAACCTTTTTATCCCAAGCCCGAAATTCTGCACGGACAACGCCGAAATGATTGCGTACGTAGGGCATGAATATCTGAGTCGAGGGATTCACGCAGATTCTTCACTCAATCCTCAGGCGAGTGGAAAAGAAGAAAAATTCGGTCTTCAAAAATCAAAAGAATGACTCCAGTCAATA
>CAYWGE010000126.1:5351-5856 GCA_964457215.1 uncultured Pseudomonadota bacterium | reverse complement strand
CATCGGTAATTATATAATGGTGAAGATCAATCACGCTGACAATGATGAGGGGACAGACAAAAGTTAAAAACCAGAGAGCACCTAATCCGAGAGATTGAAAATGATAGAAACATGCCATTGCTAAGAGGCCCGAAAGAACTTCAACTGCTGGATATTGCCATGAAATTTTAACATGACAATGCCGGCAACGCCCTTTTAAGATTAAAAAACTCAAAATAGGAATATTATCGTAGGCAGCAATCGTTTTTTTACAGGATGGGCAACGTGAGCGCGGTTTTACAATCGACTGCTTCTCGGGAAGTCTTGAAATACAAACATTTAAAAAAGAACCAAAAATAATGCCGAAAATAAAGGCATAACTATACAAAAGAACTGTCATATTTTTTATTTGCTAAATATTCAGGGTTAAGATTAAAGAGCATTTCTATTTTTTAAATACTTTACACCTTATCTTTTAAACCTGGAAGAATTATGTCGACAAAACACTTAACTCCCGAAGAAGAAT
>CAYWGE010000126.1:4498-5341 GCA_964457215.1 uncultured Pseudomonadota bacterium | reverse complement strand
AAGGACCCTTATGAGTACCCACAAACCTTCTACTCCCGAAGAAGAATATTTTGCACGAGAAGAATTGGCTAAGCTTAAAAAACTTACCACCGAAAAACGCGAAACTTTAGCTAAAGAAGAGCAAGAAAAACTTAAAAAACTCCATTGGATGCATTGTGCAAAATGCGGTCATGACCTTCATCCCGTTTTGTTTCGGGGATTCACCATTGATAAATGCTTTAATTGCGAAGGTATTTACCTCGATAAAGAAGAATTTGAAAAGTTAGCGGGCCATGAATCCGGTTTAATGAGCGCCGTACTGAGTTTATTCCAGCGTTAAAAGCCGACATCACGTCCCAAATATTATATTCGTAATCCTTTTGCTTCTTAATTAAACTCTTATGATTTCCCAAAAAGAAATTCAAAAAATAGCCACACTCTCTCGCCTCGAAATTCAAGAACAAGAACTCGAAAAGTTCACGGGGCAAATGAATCAAATTTTAGAATTTATCGCCAATTTAAATAAATTAGATACTTCGAATATTGAACCCACCTCCCACGCAAATCTGAGTGGAACAGCCTTTCGAGAAGATGTGGTGGTTAAAAGCAAGATTTCTGAAAAGGTTTTAGAAACGGCGCCGGAAGCAGAAGATCATTTCTTTAAAGTACCGAAGGTGATTGGATGAGTCTTACAAATTTAACAATTCACGAACTTCACGAAAAAATTAAAAAGAAAGAACTGAGCTCTCTTGAAGCCACTCAAGCGCAGTTCGAGAGAATTCATGAATTAGACCCTAAAGTTTCTTCTTATCTGACACTCACCGAAGAAATTGCCGTTGCCCAAGCAAAAAACTTAGATGCTGA
>CAYWGE010000126.1:0-4488 GCA_964457215.1 uncultured Pseudomonadota bacterium | reverse complement strand
AAATTGCTAAAGGCAAAGAAGTAAAACCCCTAACGGGCATCCCCTTTGCCTTGAAAGATATTTTTATCACGCAAGGGATCAAAACGACTTGCGCCTCTAAAATTTTAGAAAATTATATCCCTCCCTATAATGGCACAGCAGTCCAAAAACTTTTAGATGCAGGGATAGTGCATTTAGGCAAACTCAACATGGATGAGTTTGCGATGGGGTCATCCTCCGAAACTTCTGCTTTCATGAAGAGCAAAAACCCTTGGGATTTAGAGAGAACTCCCGGAGGATCAAGTGGCGGAAGCTCTGCGGCGGTCTCAGCGGACTTATGCTTTGGCGCCCTGGGGACCGATACCGGGGGCTCGATTCGACAACCCGCGGCACTCACTTCGATTGTGGGCTTAAAACCCACCTACGGACGTGTCTCACGTTATGGAGTAATCGCCTTTGCCTCTTCTCTCGATCAAGTGGGGCCCATGGCCAAAGATGTTCGAGATACCGCGTTGATTTTAAATACCATTGCGGGTCATGACCCAAAAGATTCAACTTCGGTCAATATTCCAGTGCCCGATTATACAAAAGCCCTCACTGGTGAAGTGAAGGGACTGAAAATTGGAATCCCCAAAGAATATTTTGCAAAAGGGATGGATTCCGAAATCGAAGCTGCGGTGCGTTTAGCAATTAAACAATACGAAAGTTTAGGTGCAACTTGCGAGGAAGTTTCTCTCCCTCACACCGAATATGCGGTGCCGACTTACTATATTTTGGCGCCTGCCGAGGCTTCTTCTAATCTTGCGCGCTATGATGGCGTAAGATTTGGCCATCGCACTGCGAATCCCAAAGATTTAATTGAAATGTATACCCAAAGTCGCAGTGAAGGATTTGGCGCAGAAGTAAAACGCCGAATCATGTTAGGCACCTATGTTTTGTCGTCGGGTTATTACGATGCATATTATTTAAAAGCGCAAAAAGTGCGCACCCTCATTCAAAAAGATTTTCTCGATGCCTTTCAAAAGTTTGACGTCTTGTTAACCCCCGTCACTCCAAATCCTGCTTTTAAATTAGGGGAGAAAACTGCAGATCCTCTTCAAATGTATCTTTCAGACATTTTTACCATCAATGTGAATTTAGCGGGTTTGCCGGGAATGAGTCTTCCTTGTGGGTTTACAAAGTCTGGGCTCCCGATTGGGATGCAACTCATTGCCAAGCATTTTGAAGAAGAAAAAATCTTTCAGGCTGCCTATGCCTACGAACAAAATACTGAGTGGCATAAAAAGAAACCTTCGCTCGTTTAAGCAAGATCAAACAGTATGAAAAAAATCGCATTCTTTTTTTTATTCTGCTTTTCTATTTCCCCTCTTTTTGCAGCAAGCTTTGATTGTCAAAAAGCATCGACCTTTGTCGAAAAAAATATTTGTCAAAGTGGTGAGCTTTCGCTTTTGGACGAAAAGCTATCCGCTCTCTACCAACAAGTTCTCAAAAATCTAAACACAGAGGGCACCAAACAACGCCAAGTACAATGGCTTAAAGAACGCAACAACTGCCAAACCGAATCATGCTTAAAAAAAGCATATCAAACACGAATTGCAGAACTAGAAGGCAACAGCAGCAACAATTTAAGTCTGCCTCCCCCAGGTTCTCTTAGTGGGACTTATCAAACCAAAGAGGGGAACAAACTCCAGCTCCGCGAAACGAAATCAAAAATCGAATTTGTGCTGAATGCGCAGTGGGTCGGAGCAAATCCAGGGCAAGTCAACGTTGGAGTTGCGTGTGGAGAGTTTACTCTCAAAAACAATGAAGCTCTTTTTACAAGCACTCAAGCAGCAGAACCTCACAATACTTGCAAACTTCACTTTAAAGTAAAAGGCTCTCAGATTGAAGTAGAACAATTAGGTGATCTTTCTGGCTGTGGGTTTGGGCTCAATGTCTCGGCGACAGGACTCTATCTAAAGAAAAATTCTAAAGTGCCTACGTTGACGGAATGCTTAGAAGACTGAACTAAAATAAGGAAAAATTATGCAATACGAAACCATTATTGGACTTGAAGTGCACGCTCAGCTTTTAACAAAATCAAAACTCTTTTGCGGTTGCTCAACTGAATTTGGAAGTCCTCAAAATCAAAATACTTGCCCTGTTTGCTTAGGCCTTCCCGGCGCGCTGCCCGTACTCAACAAAAAAGCAGTCGAATATGCAATTAAAGCGGGCTTAGCCACCGAATGCAAAATCCAAAATAAAAGTGTTTTTGCACGAAAGAACTATTTTTATCCGGATCTCCCGAAGGGTTATCAAATTTCACAGTATGAACTTCCCATCTGCTTGGGCGGAAAACTCGACATTGAGCTTGAAGGGCAGAAAAAAACGGTCGGCATCACGCGAATTCACATGGAAGAAGACGCCGGCAAATCGGTGCACGATCACGGTGACGCCGCATATTCTCACATTGATTTAAACCGCGCCTGCACACCTCTCATTGAGATTGTCAGCGAACCGGATATGCGTAGTTCGCAAGAAGCTGGGGCTTATCTTCGAAAATTGCGAGATATTTTAATGTATCTCGAAGTCTGTGATGGCAACATGGAAGAAGGCTCTTTTCGCTGCGATGCAAACGTCTCGATTCGCCCCGTTGGAGAAAAAAAGTTTGGAACGCGGGTTGAACTCAAAAATATCAATTCTTTCCGTTTTGTCGAACAAGCCATTGAATATGAAGTCAGCCGGCAAGAAGCCTTAATCAATGAAGGCGGGCAAGTCGTTCAAGAAACTCGGCTTTTTGACAACGAAAAGGGAGTTACCAAATCGATGCGGTCTAAAGAAGAAGCTCACGATTATCGCTATTTTCCAGATCCCGATCTTTTACCCCTAATCGTTGAAAACAAATGGATTGAAGAAATTCAATCGAAACTCCCAGAGCTCGCCCATCAAAAAGCTTCGCGTTTTGTTTCTCAATATGGCCTTCCCGAATACGATGCGGGAGTTCTTACCGCTGAAAAATTTGTAGCTGACTATTACGAAGAAGTAGTGAAAATCACCGGCGACTCTAAAAAAAGCTCAAATATTATCATGACCGAGCTCATGGCCTTGGCAGCCAAAGGTGAAAAGCCTTTTGAAACGATTCCTGCTTCTGAACTGGGCAAAGCAATTGCACTCTCACTCAAGGGAACCATTAGCGGCAAAATGCTCAAAGAAGTAATTTTAACTATGCATCAAAACAAAGAAGGCGCCGACACGGTCGTCGGCAAAATGGGGACTCAACTCTCCGACACTTCTGCCATTGAAGCCTTGATCGACCAAATCATCGCAGCCAATCCCGACAATGTCGCTCAATACAAATCGGGCAAGGATAAACTCTTTGGTTTTTTTGTTGGGCAAGTGATGAAAGAATCGAAGGGAAAAGCAAATCCGCAGATGGTGAATGATTTGCTTAAGAAAAAGCTTTCTTAATCAAAAGAATAAAATATAATGAAATCATGGATCCGCGCAACGAACGATATCTCAAATCACTGCGAGCGTCACTTCGATCAAAATCTAGTCTGAAAAAGAAAGAAAGACTCCAAACTTTTTTTTCACTTTTAACATCTCCTATAAAGTGGGGCCGGAATATCCCTCAAAAAAATCTTCTAAAAGTTTCTGCAAAAAATTTGTATAGCCGAGCGAGGCAACTGGGAAAAACAATATGAAAATAGAATCCCATTTGCTGGATGGGTTATTTTTCATTAGCTCAGTGCTGAACAAAGAAAAAATTTCCTACGCCATTATTGGAGGAATAGCCATTTCTTACTGGTCTGTCCCCCGCTATACGAAAGACCTTGACTTAACCCTTAGCCTTACCCACACCAATTGGGTAAAACTTAAAAAAACTCTCGATGCCAACAAGGTGAAATGGATTCTTATTCAACAACCTCTTGAAGAGAGTATCCCTGACCTCGTTCGTCTTACATGGAAGAACCAGTTAATTGACTTTCAAATCAGCAAAACAAAGCATCAAGAATCTCTTATTAAAAGAAGAAAGAAAGTAATTCTCGAAGGTAGAGCTATTTATATTGCAAGTCCTGAAGATATTTTTGTTCTCAAATTACTTGCCAACCGACCTCAAGATAGAGCGGACATTCACCAATTGATACAAGATGTAAAAAAAATGAACCTCCCCTATATCAGGAAATGGTGCAAGTTTTGGGAAATCCAAGATCGTTTGGAAGACTATTCCCTTTGGTCCTGAATGATTGACAAACAGAGTTCTCTGATGAGTTCAGTAAGAATGGGACATTAGACAAGGGAAAAATTTTCTATGTCAAAACTTTCTCCCAAAGATTGGTTACGCCTCTTAGGGATTTACGCAGTGGGCGCAGCTTTTCTTTGCTCCCTTCCCTTTATTTTTCGAAGCCTCAAGCGAGGCATTATCGCCATTCCTGGGTTTGAAACGTTTTACAAAAGTTTTCTTCAGCAGGTGGGTGCTTGGATTATTCCGTGGATCCCTGGAAATATTACTTTATATTTTATAATTTT
>CAYWGE010000125.1:0-5918 GCA_964457215.1 uncultured Pseudomonadota bacterium | reverse complement strand
AGACCCCGTTAACATTTGAAGGGAGTGATTGGTGGAAGAAGAAACGGCTGCTCTAGCGCTTTGGGATGAATTTAAAACAGGAGAAGAACTGGTATAAGTACTATGAGGGGTTGGCTTTTTTTGTGTTAAAAATTGAGCGCTTAAGATGACAATGCTACTCACAAAGATCAAGGTAAAGCTTAAAACCAATACAACAAGCTTTTTAACCTTCTTTTGTTGAGACTGCATTTGTAAGAAATACTTCAACATAACACTTAAGTTATCGGCAAAGATTGGGAAAGGTTGCGGATTTTTAAGTTTAAGTCTTTGTAAATATTGATAAAAATTGTTAAATACTCTTTAAAGCTATTTAAAGTTTTTTTAAGAATAAGCCTTAAGCAGAAGCGGCATGAGCGAGTGAAGGATGGGGGGTGCCTGCCAGTTGTTGAACTTTTTTGATCTTTTTTAAGAATTCATCCGCTAAACTATAGTAGTTTTGAGCACCGCTCGAAGAGGGTTCGTAATCAAAAACGGGCCGTCCTTCAAGTTGAGCCTTGTTTAGAGCTGTGTTGGTGTGAATCTGAGTTTTGAATAAACTCCTTTTAAAATAGGAGTTTAAGTTCTCTTCGATCACCCGGTTCATCGCGATATTTCGAGTGTCGACACGGGTCATTAAAACCCCTAAAAGGCGAAGTTTTTTATTTAAGCGTTCATTGACGGTTTCTAAAGTCTCAATCAAATCATTGACCCCTTCAAAAGCTAAAACACTCATCTCGCAAGGGACTAAACAATAATCAGAGGCCACTAAAGCGTTTAAAGTGAGATTGCCTAAATTAGGAGGGCAGTCAAACAGGATAAAGTCAAAATGAGAACGGGCAATTTTTAGAGATTCTTGAAGGATAAATTCTTTACCGATTTTCGTAGAAAGCAAACCTTCCGTTTCATAAAGGTTCTTATCCCCAGGAGTGATCGAGAGATTTTCAAGTTCTGTTTGAACCACGCTTTCGAGTAGATTGCTTTTTTTGGTGAGTAAAACGGTTGAAAGAGGAGTGTATTCCACTCCCTCAGGAATCAAGGCGCCAATCGATTTTTCAATATGGCCTTGAGGATCAAGGTCGCAAATTAAGACCTTTTTTTTGTAAAACTTTGCTAAAGCTGCTCCTAAATTCACAGAACTCGTTGTTTTGCCGACGCCGCCTTTTTGAGAACAGACTGCAATGACAATTGCCTTTTTGCCGCCATTCCCATACTTAAGAAGTGGATTTGTATTTTCAACAGAAATGAGTTCTTTGATTTTGTCAGTAAGGAGAGACACGCTCTTGGCCTTTCGAGATAAATAATAATTTTTTTTAATTCATTTCCTTTTATTTTACAAGAAGTAACTCATGTTTTTTTCAATTTCCCCTCACCCTTCCCCTCTCCCCAGTGGGGAGAGGGTGGGGGGTGAGGGGTATGAGCTTAGCACTCTACATTCATTTTCAGTATTGTTTGTATAAATGTCATTATTGTGATTTCAATTCTTATGTCTTAAATCGACCAATCGAAGAATTAGAAACAGAATATGTAGAGGCATTAATTCGCGAAGCAGAATTTTTATTCTCTAGATTTTCTAAGCCTTTAGAACTGAAGTCTATCTTTTTAGGAGGCGGTACCCCGTCTTTGTTCTCGGCCCATTATTTTAAAAGGATATTTGAGAGTTTAAAAGAGAAGGTTAAGTTTTTACCTGAAATTGAAATTACTTTAGAGGCGAACCCAAAAACGATAAACCCTCAAAAAATAGAAGAATTTTTATCAACGGGAGTTAATCGTATTTCGGTGGGAGTCCAAAGTTTTCAAGACTCTTATCTTGCTCCTTTAGGAAGATTACACACCGGGGAAGAAGCGTACCAAACTTTAGAAGAATTAAAGAAGATTAATCCACCTTCTTGGAGTTTTGATTTAATGTTTGCTTTTCCGAATCAAAGCTTAGACGAGTTAAAGAAAGATCTTGAAATTGCTTTAACGCTTAATCCTCCCCACCTGTCTTTTTACCAGTTGACCTTAGAGCCTCATACTTTGATGGACGAGTACCATAAAAAAGGAAAGTTTATTTTACCCGAAGAAACGCTTCAGCTAGAAATGTTTGAAAAGGGAATTGAAGTTTTAGAAGGTGCAGGTTTTTTTCAATATGAGATCTCGAATTTTGCTAAATCCTCACATGAATCCAAACACAACCTTGCCTATTGGAATTATGGAGATTATTTAGGGCTTGGGGCAGGGGCTGTCTCTTTTTTGAGAAAAGAGTGTTTGGTAGAGCCAATGTCATCATCCGAAAATTATGGTTTTCGCTGGATGGGGCCTAAGCGTCCGAAAGATTATATTGCGTGGTCCGAAAATCCTAACTTTTTAGAAATCTCAGAAAATATTGATTTTAAGACAGCTCAAGCAGAATATTGGATGATGGGACTTCGCTTGACTCGGGGCATAGATTTAAATAATTTTAAACAGCGCTTTGGGCAAGAAAGCTTGGAAAAATTTTTACCCATTGTGCGAGAAAATCAATTAAAAGGTTTTATTAAAGAAGAATCTAAGAAAGTTTTTTTGACCCCACAAGGTCGAAGGTTGGCCAACGAGGTGATGGTCTCGTTTTTGTAGCCCAAACTACGAGCCTCATAGTATAGACCTTAAGGCTAATCCATAACGGAGGAATAGACAGTTACCATGCAAAACAAGATCGACGAACTCAAACAAGTTCTAAAAAATAAAAAAGATGTAGAGCATGCCAAGCAGGCCGAAGAGTTAGAGGGCCATCTTGATAAAGAAAGCGCCGATAAAATCATTAAAGACTTATCGGCTAAGCTCCAAAATCAAACAGAAGAGTTGAATGGAGTGCAAAAGGAATCCAAAGAACATCAAGATAAATATATTCGCTTGTACGCGGAGTTTGAAAACTATCGCCGGCGCGCTCAAAAAGAAAAAGAAGATTTGGCACGCTATGCCCATGAACAGGTGATTAAAGAATTGCTTCCTGTTTTAGATGATCTCGAACGCGCCCTTACCCATGCGGAGCAAAGTAAAGATCTTAAAAGTCTAATCGAAGGAATTCATTTGGTAGAGCGTCAATTGCTCTCTAATCTTGAACGTTTTGGTTTAAAAGCCTTTAGCGCCATTGGAGAAGTTTTTAATCCTCATCTTCATGAAGCGATGGCTCATCAAGAATCCACTAAACATCCTGCTGATACGGTTATTTCTGAATATCGAAAGGGATATACCTTGCACGGTAAATTAGTAAGACCCGCTTTAGTGGCGGTGGCTAAATCGCCAGAGGTCACTCAAGAATTTGTTCCTGATGAAAAGGGCCCTTCAAACACTCATTGATTTATTAATCGGATCATGGCGTTCATGAAGCTAAGAATTTCACACTCTCTCGTTGACGGTCTTCGCATTCTATGACAGTTAATCCCCTCTTCATCTCATTAGTTAGAAAATATTAAAAAGGTTTGCCTATGAAATTTTTACATCTTTGTTTTGTCTTAATTTTTCTTCTTTTTACTTCCAGTTGTGGATTAATGACAGATAGCGGTGGTGGAAAAGTTAAATATCCGAATGCTGTGCAAGCAGCATGGAAAGAAGACTTTAACCAAGCTGAAAAAGCTTTTAATGCCAAAAATTATACGGATGCAGAGAAGCGTTTTAAAAATTATGTCCAGCAATATCCCTATAATGAATTGAGCGATCAGGCAAATTTCCGCCTAGGCCAGATCGCAATGCTCAAGCCCGATTATACCAAAGCGATTTCAATTTTTACACTGCTCATTCAAAAAAGTCCGGATCCCGCCGTGCGTGCGAAGGCTAGGGTAAAATTAGGCCTTTGTGATTATCGTCAGAAAAATTACCCCTCTGCATTGAGTACTTTTTCGCAAACCGAAGTGAGATATTTAGATGAAAAAGAAAAAGTAAAAATGGCGAATGTGGCCATTTTGGCTTCGAATCAATTGAAGGATGATCTAAACCGAAAAGCGTTTTATTATGCTGTGTTAGATGATGCTTACGAGCCTTTATCCGATCAAGAAATTGTCAATCGCTATGGAAGTGGAAACGAGACGCTTTCGAAGTCTGAGGTAAAATCGAAGCTTAAAGAATGGGTAGATCTTTCGACTCCGAGTGAGGCACTGGATCGTCGTCTTTTTAATTATTCCGGAAAATATAGTCGTGCTTATGTCAGCTTTAAATTAGGTAAATCCTTCTACGAATCTAAAAATAATAAAAAAGCCCAAGAATATCTCCGAGAATATCTTTCTAAATATCCCAACCAAGAATACAGCGCTCAGGCGACTAAAATGTTGGCCGCCATGGGAGCTTCTGGCCCTGTTGCGAAAGCCAAAACAGGTGGGCCTAGTGTCGCTGTAGGAGTGATTCTTCCTCTTTCGGGTAAGTATGAACAATACGGGAATAATGCTTTAAAAGGAATGGAATGCGCCGCCTCGGTAAAGCCCGAATGCCAAGGATTAGGAAATGTTCGTTTAGTGGTTAAAGATAGTATGGGAGATCCCCAAAAAGTGGCCGGCTTGATTACGGAATTAGTCGATAAAGATCAGGTTGTCGCCATTATCGGTCCTTTACCTTCTTCTGAAGTAGAAGCGGCGGCCAAACAAGCTCAAGCCAAAAATGTAACGTTATTAGCCCTTGCCCAAAAGAAAGAAGTGACCAGTCTCGGTAATACGGTCTTCCGTTTTAGTTTAACTCCTTCCACTCAGATTCGTTCACTGCTTCAATTCGCAAGTAAAAAAGGATTAAAAGAATTTGATATCTTGTATCCTAAAAATAATTATGGAGAAGAATTCTTAGAAGAATTTGAGCATTCTGCTTCAAGCTTTGGAGTCAAATTAAATTCAAAAGCTTCTTTTGCACCCAATCAAGCCGATCTCTCCAGTTCGCTCAATCAGCTGAAGTTAAATACCAATAATGCATTATTTATTCCCGACTCGTATTTAACGGTAGGGAAGGTTGCCCCCCTGATTGCAAAAGCAGGAAAGAGCGATGTGGTAGCGTTAGGAACGAATGCTTGGAATGATCCTTCTTTAGCGTCGCGAATTGGTAGTTACCTCAAGCAAGCCTATTATGTAGATATTTATAACCGAGATTCCACGGTGCCGGTGGCCCAAAGCTTTGCGCGAGAATTTCAAGCTGCCTATAATTATGCGCCCTCGACTTTAGAAGCCATGGGATACGATGCCGTTCGTATTTTAGGGCAAGCGCTTGCTAGTAAAAAAGTTTCTCGCCGAGAGGATGTGAAAGCGGCTCTTCTCCAGCTTCGGAACTATCAAGGGGTAACGGGTTTGAAGGGCTTTAAGAATGATCGGGAATCTGACGTTATTCCTTTTATTTTAGGAGTGACGGGTAGTGGAAACCAACAAGTCCAATAAAATTCATAAACAACGCTCCGCTACGCTTCAAGAAATAGGCGAGTTGAAACTTCATTCGCTTCTTAAAACCTGGGGTGGCATCTCAAAATTCCCTGTTAAAAAGGGAATAGGCGATGATGCAGCTGTTTTAAAATTCGAAAAAAAAAATATCCTGCTTACCACGGATGCTTTAGAAGAAAGCATTCATTTCGATTTTCGCACCCTTTCTCCTTTTCTTTTAGGAGCTAGGGCACTTGCGGTAAATTTGAGCGACATTGCTGCCATGGGAGGCAAGCCCATTGTAGCTTTACTGGCCTTATCCATCCCTTCTTCAGTTCCTCTTCACCAATTAAAAGAGTTTTATAAGGGCTTTCTTCAGCAAGCAAAAAAGTTTCAAGTTCAGTTAGTGGGAGGAGATCTTGATGCGAGCCCTAAGGGGTGGCGGGTTAATGTGACGTTGATTGGAGAAACAGCACACCCTATTTATCGCAGCGGAGCGGAGCTGGGAGATGAGATTTGGGTAACAGGTGAGCTTGGAAATTCAGCAATGGGATT
>CAYWGE010000124.1:0-5948 GCA_964457215.1 uncultured Pseudomonadota bacterium | reverse complement strand
GGATTTGCTGGTGACCTGTGGAATTTCCACTCCTGTCATTGGAAAGTTAGGCACCGATGAACAAAAGAAAGAATTCTTAACCCCCGCACTTCAAGGAAAAAAAATTGGCTCTTTGGGAATTACCGAGCCTTCCGGGGGCTCTGATGTGGCAGCTCTTAAAACCACGGCGAAAAAAGTAGGCGGCGACTACGTTATTAATGGTTCCAAAACATTTATCACCAATGGCGGGCGCGCGGATTTTATCACGCTGGCCGTACGCACCGGGGAGGCTGGATTTAAAGGAATTAGTCTCATTCTTTTTCCCACCAATACTCCTGGATTTAAAATTGGCCGTAAACTTAAAAAATTAGGAAATCATAGCTCAAATACGGCGGAGCTTTTTTTCGAAGATTGCAAGGTTCCTGCCCGCTACTTATTAGGGGAAGAAAATCACGGCTTTTATTATATCATGCAAAATTTTCAGGGTGAGCGTTTAGGAGCAGCGATCATGGCAACGGCTCATATGGAAATTATGCTCGAAGATGCGATGCGCTACGGTTCAGAGCGCCAAGCGTTTGGAAAACCTTTAGCAAAAATGCAAGTGTGGCGGCACAAATTGGCAGAGCGCTTAACCCAAATCGCCGCTGCCAAACAACTTACTTATCATGCAGCTGATCTTTTTAACCGAGGAGAAGAAGCCACCCGAGAAATTTCGATGGCTAAACTCTTTGCCTGCGATCTGGCTTGCCAAGTCGCTTATGATTGCTTGCAACTCCATGGGGGCTACGGCTATATGGAGGAATACGATATCGCCCGAGCCAATCGTGATTTGCGATTGCTTACTATCGGTGGCGGTGCTTCAGAAGTGATGAAAGAAATCATCGCAAAACTTTCTGGTTTATAATCTCCTTCTCCTTATCTAAGGAGGGGAAAATAATAATTGGAGTATACTTATGATCCGCTTATACCAACACCCACTCTCTCCCTACTGCCACCGCGTCCGCATTGTTCTGGCAGAAAAAGGGCTAGACTATGAAACCATCAACATTGATTTCGCAAAAAAAGAAAATAAAAGTGATTCTTTTTTAAGACTCAATCCTTTAGGAAAAATTCCTGTCTTGGCAGACGATGATCTGGTGATCTCCGATTCTAAAGTGATCAATGAATATTTAAACGATGAATATCCGTATCCAGAACTACTCCCCGATGATATTCAACAACGCGCCTTAGCGCGGATGTGGGCAGCCCGTATTGATGACATGGTTGTAAAACCCTACCTTGAAATTTATTTTGCAAGCCGCGAAAAAGAAGCAGGCCAAAGTGTAGATGAAGTAAAAATGGAAGCCAACAAACTCCTTATTTTCCGTTTTTACGAAGGATCCGAAAAAGTTTTGAAGACAAAACAATACTTGGTGGGAAGTTTTTCATTGGCCGATGTGGCGCTTGCTCCTTGTATTGAAGGGCTTGAGAAGTTTTCTTTGGGTCCTCCCGAACATTTAGCGGCCACTCAAGCTTATTTTAAACGTTTGGGCACTCGACCGAGCGTCGCTAAAACGAGAGCTTAATCTAACCCCTCCCTACCTCCCCTTGATCTCAAGGGGAGGTAGGGAGGGGGTTTATTTACTTCTTCCACCCATATTGATAGGGCACTTCTCCATTCTCTCTTACGAATTTAAATCGTAATTCTTTGGGAAAAACCTCAAAAAATCCTAAGCCATAATTTGATTCTGCATAAAAAACATGGATGTTTTTGGGTGTACTTGCCTCAATTCCATAGAGCTTTTTCCCTCCTGTACCAATCACCAGTTGTTCGGGCATGCAGGTATCCGCATTATTTTTCAGATGAGAAAAAATGTGCTCATGACCCGCAAGCATAAGATCAATTTTTCCACAAACTAGAGGGCGCAGTTTAGGCCAAAGCTTTTTTTCATCCATCGGGTGCTCCTGACCATTATTTAAGATGGGATGGTGAAAAGCCAAAATTTTCCAAATCGCACGCGACTTTTCAAGAGCACGAGAAAATTCAAGTTCTGCTTCTGAATCAAACTTCATTGAATTGATTACAAAAATTTCTAAAAGAGGTGTTTTGTTTTGAAGCGGATAGGTGAAGGAGTAATTATAAGCGGGCATTTTCCAATAAGGATCTCGCAGGGTATATTCAACTTCAGCTTGGGGGTTTCCTCTCCAATCATGATTTCCCAATGCCGCATACAGAGGCACCTGCAAAGCATGATAAAGTGAAACATAGCGGGTGTTCCAGAGCGGATCTTCTACATTTTTCACGCCCTGTTCGTAAAAATTATCCCCTAAAAAAAGTCCAAAATCACAACCCAGTGCCATACAAATTTTCTGGGTTTGAGCGGCCACATTTTTTTGATCTTGAGAACCTGAGCCCCAATCCCCAAAGGTGAAAAAATGTAGGGGGCGAGGTAATTTCCTTACCTGTTTAGCAAGGGCCGGAGAAGAAAGAGAAAATAATCCTAGCAAGACTAAACTTAAAACTTTTTTCACGAGCATCCCCTTTTCACAAAAAAACAACGCAGCTCTTTTGAAGCTGCGTTGTGATAATTTACTCTACTCTTAACCGAGAACCCTATTTCTTCCAAACGTATTTATACGGAACAGTTCCATCCTCACGGATAAATCGGAATTGTAATTCTTTAGGAAATACTTCAAAGAATCCTAAACCATGGCTTGCTTCCGTGTAAAAAACTTTGATGTTTTTGGGTACACTACCGGGGCTTTCAAGTCTTCGGCCTCCCGTACCCACAATGAGTTGCTCGGGCTTGCAAGAGTCAGACGTATCTTTTAAGTGAGAAAACATATTCTCATCGCTCGAAAGCATCAGATCGACTTTTCCACAAACGAGAGGACGTAATTTAGGCCAAAGTTTCTTTTGGTCCATATCATTATCGCTTCCTGCGTTATCGATAATAGGGTGGTGTAAGGCTAAAATTTTCCAAGTGGCGCGCGAGCGATCTAGCGCAGTTGAAAGTTCTACTTCAGCTTCATGATCAAATTTACTGGTATTGATTGCAAAAACCTCAACCAACGGAGGAGTCTTGCTGTTCACAGGATAGCTAAAAGAGTAGTTAAAAGCAGGCATTCTCCAATATGGATCTCGCTTACTATATTCTACTTGAGCTTTGGCATTTCCTTTCCAATCATGATTCCCCACAATGGCATACATGGGAACTTTTAAAGGATGATAGATAGAAGCATAGCGTGTTTCCCATCGGGGATCGTTCACACTATCCACTCCGTCTTCATAGAAATTATCTCCTAAAAAAAGACCGAAATCACAACCTAAGAGCGCACAAACTTTTTGAGTTTGCATCTCTACATTTTTTTCGGCTTGATTGCCTGTACCCCAATCTCCAAATGTGAAGAAGTGGAGCGGATTGACAGTGCCAGCAGGAGCTCGTTGCTTTTTAGCGAGAGCCGGACTTGCGGCAGAAAATACGAATAATAACGCCAGGATAAAAACCCTTTTCATAACCTTACCTCCCTTGATAAGTTAAGTTATAGAAGAAGTTAATTAATCTAATATGATACCAGAAGCTCAAACTTTATTAAGAGATTTTTTCGAAAAAGCAGAACAATTTTGCACACCTAACTCTATTCATCTTAAGCAAACTTCTCTATGCAACTCTGAGCACCCTTTAGTGCAAAACATTTCCCAACAGCTCTTTACAGGTTTAAACTCCTCCGAACAAAAAGCCGAGAAGGCCTACCAATTTATTCGAAATAAAATTCCCTATGCCTTAGATCACTGGGGCACTTCAGCCTCTCAGACTTTAGAGAAAAGCCAAGGCATGTGTTTTAATAAAAGCAATTTAATGATCGCGCTCCTACGCAGCGAAAAAATTCCCTGCCTTTATTCGGCAATTTGGATTTCGAAAGAGGCATTTTCGTGGATGAGAGAAACGGCATTGTATGAAAAGATTAGCCCTGAAACGGTTCATCTGTATGTAGAAGTTTATTTGGGACAGAAAAGTGGTTGGAGACGTTATGTGGATACCTCGATGGATCCTCTATTACGACAAGCGCTCGAGAAAAAAGGACATCATCCTTTTGAACACATAATGACTGATCGGCCTGTTGAGCGTTTTTCAACGCCCGAGGAAGTGCTCATTTGGAGAGAAAACCCGCCCCCTTCCCCCCTCCCTATTAGGGAGGGGGTGGGGGGAGGGTTAGGATTTGAAAATTCGATTACAGAAGATGAGATAAAAGAGGTGAATGAATTGATGAGGAGATTACGTGCAGACCTCCCCCATCCCCTCCTTTGTCCGCCAGAGGCGGATCCGCCGCGTTTATTGGAGGATAAGGAGGGGAGTAAGGGGCGGTAGAACCTATTTATAAATCAAATACTCTTTCCTCTTTCTTAAGAATTCCTTTTTTCCATTCTCATAATTCCCCACAATTTCTTTCCAAGGACGGGCTTGTTCAATCATCTTTCGAAAATCTGCAGAACCTGTGAGTAAATCGATCGCCGGAATCTCTTGCACAAATTCGTACGGTTTTTCACGCCAGCGAAATTCTTGAGGATACAACTCTTTCAAAGCCTTCAAAATCGCTAAACCTAAGAGATAGGGTTTTAATTTTTTCCGATCCGTCACGTGAATCTGCAACCCCCCGCAAACTTCCCCCGCCAGTTTTTGAAACATCGGCTTAAAATAAAGGGGCCTGAAATAAACTCCTTTTAATTTAAACTCTTCTAAATATTTCTTTAAGGCTTCTGGCTTGACGAACGGGGCTCCAAAAATTTCGAAGGGCCGTGTCGTGCCTCGGCCTTCGGAAATTTCAGTGGCTTCGAGTAAACACAATCCAGGATAAATAATGGCCGTTTCTAAGCTGGGCATATTGGGAGAAGGTAAAACCCAAGGAAGTTTGGTTTGATCGAAGTACCTTTCTCTTTTCCAGCCCTTCAAAGAGAGCACACTTAACTTACAGCCCATTTGATATTCTTCATTAAAAAATTGGGCGAGCTCGCCCACGCTCATCCCATGCCTATTTGCGATAGAATACAAACCTACAAACGATTCGTATCCTTTCTGAATTGCCCCGCCTTCCACTTCAACTCCTCCCAAAGGATTCGGGCGATCGAGCACTATCACCTCAATCCCTGCCTCGGCACAGGCCTGCATCATTAAAGCAATGGAATAGACAAAAGTGTAATAACGACTCCCCACATCTTGAAGATCACAGACCACGCAATCGAGATTTTTTAACCATTCTTGTTTGGGTTTTAAAGTATCTAAGCTCGCTCCATACAAACTATGCACTGGCAAGCCAGTGATGGGCTCCGATGCCGAATCCACATGCTCCATGTCTTGCGCTACTCCCCAAATTCCGTGCTCCGGCCCAAACAGAGAAACAATATTAAACTCCCTCTCCTTAGTAAGGAAAGGGATGGGGAGAGGTCTTGCATGCAGACCTCCCCTCAATCCCCTCCTTTGTAAGGAGGGGAAGAGGCATTCCAAAATATGCTTCAAACGAGAATCAACACTCGCCGCATGGCACAAAATCCCTACTCGTTTTCCTTTGATTTTCTTTTTTAAGATTGAAATTTGATCGAGGCCTGTTTGCATATCTTTCTTCCTAAAGATTAAAATTACACTAAGACTAGCGGGCAATGCTTAGCAATATGAATAAAATCTTTATCCGTAGTTAAAAGGGGATAGGCATGCTCCAAAGAAGTGGCGGCAATCAGAAAATCGATCGAGCTTGCTTGCACACCCTTCTGACGGCAGTGATTCCTCAGTTTTGAAGCTTCGATGTAAGTCTCCCGAGTAAGAGTTGCCAATGGAAAAGGCTTCAAGATCTCAAGCAAATTTTCGAAATGGCGTTGGTTTTTCACTCCATCGAGAAGCTCTTGTAAAATATTTCCCAATAAGAAAATACGATCACCCTGTTCGACCGATTTACGGAAGGCAATCACACCAGGGTCTGCGTCATTTACTTTTTGT
>CAYWGE010000123.1:4097-5948 GCA_964457215.1 uncultured Pseudomonadota bacterium | reverse complement strand
ATGAATCAGAGGCATAAGCGATTCTACACTTCCATGATGAACATAGCGATCAGTACTGCGGTAAGTTTCGAGTGAAAAAGCAAAATGGTCGAAATTAAAAGCTGCCGCGTGTTGCGGCGACGCTTGAGAAGCATAGATGGCCATTCCGATGCGAGTGAGATCACTCACGAGAAAGGGAATACCTACAATGGCTAGCCCTACCGAAACACTTCGGAGCCCGGTTCTTAACAAAGCTCCTTCCACAGCGGTTTGTACGCCTAATCGAGTGCCCAATGCCATCCCCAGGGTGATACCTATTGGCATTCCAATTGAAATTACCGTGTTGCGCAGGGGGCTTGTGTTGCCAGTGATTTGATCGGCGGCAAAAATCGTCGCGACTGTGGCTCCTCGACTGATCAGTATGGCACTTCCAAACATTTTCCAATCGAGAGCTCCCGTAAATCCTAAACCATGTGACACAAATTGAGTGGCACCTGTTGTAAGCAAAGATGAAGCAAAAAGTACAGGCATGCGTTCTTGGCTTGTCCAGCCTCTACTTTGCAATTCACGATTGAGAGCGGCTTGTACCCCAATGTTTAGTCCAATGGAAATTACTGCAATCGGAACAACTTGTCCAAAAAAGGGTAAGGGATTTCCTCCAGAGGGAGGAGGGGTGGGAGCGCGTCCACCAGAGCCGCCTGGAGAACTTGGAGGCAGTTCTTCGCGTACCACCATCAAAACATTTTCGGTAAAGCCTTCGGGAGTGCTTTGTTGAACAATTATTGTTCGAAGTTGTGCCTGGGGTTCAGTGGCTAAACTCGGTTGAACGAGAACAAGTTCTTGGTAAAGCGCAGGGGAAACGGGTTGCGGTAAAACATTCTCCGGAGCACCGGAGAAAGAAGAAAAGAAATCCGATCGGAGAGGGGCACGGTTCGATAAAATACCACTCACGATGCTTTGAGGATGCGAAGGAACAGGCGCAAAAAAATCCCCTTCCATCGATGGAAGAATATCCACCCGTTCAAGAGAGGGTGAAGATGTTCTATTTTCTGCCTGTGTAAGAGGAACGGATGCACCGCTAGCGCTGATTTCGAGCTCTCTGCCGTCTCTTAAGCAAATGCCAAATTCATTTCCCATAGTGAGCTTTTTTATCGGTCAATTTCCCATTTTGTTGCTAGTAGTTTTTTTGAATTATTTACCGAGTTTTAATCCCACTCTGCTAAAAACTTCAAAAATCGTTTAGATGCTAGGCGCAATGAGGAAGCCATCCGGAGCGTACTTAAATGTACGTGAGGAAGGGCTGACGAATTGCAACAACGCAGATAAATGATTTTTGAAGTTTTTATAAAAAAAGGGCCTTCTTTCGAAGGCCCTCTTCTCTTGCACAGACTTTTCTGCCAAAGCAGGGATCGGTGCCCCCACTCCCCGACACTGCGGAGAAGACAGTCCAGCCCGTGAAGATGGGTGGAATGGTAAGGTTGCATTCTTTATCGCGCCTCGCCTAAATTAGTTGCGTGTTTTTTTTAACTTTTTTTAACTTTTCTTAACTTTTGACTAGATTCTTTTCCTAAATTTGAGGAGAAGAGGGTGGGAGAAAATCGATTATGTGTGGGATTTTCGGTGTTTATAATCATCCTGAGGCGGCTAAAATTACCTATCTGGGGCTCTATGCCCTGCAACACCGTGGGCAAGAATCTGCCGGTATTGTAAGCTCCGATGGCCAGACGCTTCATTCTTATCGTCAAATGGGATTGGTCGCCGATATCTTTTCGGAAGAAACTTTTAAACAGTTACCCGGAAATGCGGCCATTGGTCATGTACGTTATTCTACCACCGGTTCTTCCATCCTTAAAAATTGCCAGCCTTTTGTAG
>CAYWGE010000123.1:0-4087 GCA_964457215.1 uncultured Pseudomonadota bacterium | reverse complement strand
GTGGGGGAATTGCGGTTGCCCATAACGGAAATTTAGTCAATGCGATTGCACTACGTTCAGAATTCGAAGCCCATGGATCGATTTTTCAATCGACGATGGATACCGAAGTTTTAGTCCACCTTTTAGCCTCTTCTAAACAAAGCTCCCTTCTCGATCGAATTATTTATACTTTAGCGCGGGTAAAAGGGGCTTATTCTCTTCTTTTTTTAACCGAAACTCGCATGATTGCCGCTCGAGATCCTCAAGGATTTCGTCCTCTTGTTTTGGGGGATTTGGCTGGTTCTCCTGTAATTGCCTCTGAAACTTGTGCCTTAGATTTAGTCGAGGCCAAATACGTGCGTGATATTGAGCCCGGTGAAATTGTGGTGATCGATGAAAAAGGGATTCATTCCTATAAACCTTTCAAAGAAACTCCCAAGGCGTTTTGTATTTTTGAATATGTTTACTTTGCGCGGCCCGATTCAAAGTTAGAAGGCCGAAATGTTTACGAAATGCGCAAAGGTTTTGGACGAGAACTTGCAAAAAAACATGCGGTGGAGGCTGATGTTGTGGTGGCCGTTCCCGATTCGGGAGTCCCGGCTGCCTTAGGGTACGCCGAAGAATCCGGAATTTCTTTTCAGATGGGCCTGATCCGGAATCACTATGTGGGTAGGACTTTTATTGAACCCGAAGACAGCATTCGTCACTTTGGAGTGAAAATTAAACTCAATGCGGTTCGCGAGGTGTTAAAAGACAAACGTGTGATTTTGGTGGATGATTCGATTGTCCGCGGAACGACTTCTCGAAAAATCGTGAAAATGATTAAAGAAGCAGGGGCCAAAGAAGTGCATTTTCGAATTTCTTCTCCTCCTACCACCTGGCCTTGTTTTTATGGCATCGATACCCCAGATCGCAGCAAACTTATTGCTGCCACACATACTTTAGAAGAAATCCAGCGCTACATTACTTGTGATAGTCTAGCTTATCTTCCCGTCGAAGATCTCTATTATTTCCAAAACCAAGAAAGAAAATCCTTCTGCGATGCCTGTTTTACCGGTAAGTTTCCGGTGCCTTTGACCGATCATCCAGAGGTCGATCAACTTTCGCTCTGGGCTGAAAAAAACGAGGTGAAAAAAAATGCTTCCTGATTTTTTCCAATTTTCTCTTCCTACAAAAGTTTTGTTTCAAGCAGGTTTGGCCAAAGATTTTTCAAATGAGTTGAGTCAATTGGGTCTCACCCGTATTTTATTTATTACCGATCAAGTGCTTGTCGATACCGGGCTCGCTTCTCCTGTGATTGAAGGTTTGAAAAATGCTGGGGTTGAAGAAATACAAATATTTTCAGAAGTGCCTCCCAATTCAGAATTAAAAGTCGTGCAAAAAGCTGCAGCGCTTGGCAAAGAAATGGGGGCAGAAGGCATTGTCGCTTTGGGCGGGGGCTCGGTGATGGATACTGCCAAAGCAACGAACATCCTCCTTACTTTAGGGGGAGATTTAGTGGGTGATTATTCGGGAGCCCATACTCTAACTCAGCCTTTAAATCCGCTGATTGCGATTCCTACAACCTCTGGCACCGGTAGCGAAGTGACCAAGGTTGCGGTGATTTTAGACGAAGCCAATTCGGTGAAGCTTTCTTTCTTAGATCGTTATTTGTTGCCTACCTTAGCCATTTTAGATCCTGAACTTACCTTAAGCATGCCGCAAAAGTTAACGGCAATGACGGGGATGGACGCGTTAACCCATGCCATTGAAGCAGTAACCTCGCTCGAAGCTAATCCAGTCTCAGAATCTTTGGCGTTGATGGCGATTCAAAAAATTGTAAAAGCATTACCTATTGCCGTGGAAGATGGGAAAAATATCGAAGCGCGCGGTGAAATGCTGGTGGCTTCGAATTTAGCGGGAATCGCGTTTGATCATGCGATGGTGGGAGTAGTGCATTCGATGAGTCATGCAACCGGCGCGATTGCGCATGTGCCGCATGGTTTGGCCAATAGTATTTTGCTTCCTTGGGGAATGGAATATAACTTTGAAGTGGCTCAAGAAGGCTATGCAAAAGTAGCGAAGGCAATGGGGATTGAAGCGACGGATACTCAGGAGCTCGCTCAAGCGGCGATCCAAAAAGTGAGAGATTTGCGCGCTCAAATGAAAAAGATTTGTTGCTTGGCCGATACCCTTGAAGGAAAGGGAGTCAAAACCGAGCAGCTGGAAACCATTGCCCAACTTGCAGTTGAAGATGGCTCTAGTTTTTATAATCCGAGAGATGTTGTTTATGAAGAAGTTTTAGAAACTTTGAGAAAAGCATTTTAAATTTATTGATAGGGGGAGATATGTCTTATTTTTCTAATTCTGAACAATTACAAGATGTGCTGGGGAATTTCTTTCAAAAACTTGCGGATGATCCGGCCATTGGCCCAAAACTCAAAGAGTCGGGGCTCATCATTCGTTTTAATTATACCGATCCTAATTTAACCATTACGATTGATTGTACCAAAGATCCGATCGCGATCTTATTTAATGATACAACCTTAAAACCCGTTGTTGAAATGAGTATGAAAGCGGATACCGCCCATAAATTTTGGTTTGGCAAGGTGAATTTGGTAATTGCTTTAGCACGTAGAGAAATTGTGGCGAAAGGACCTATTCCAAAAGTCTTAAAACTTCTTCCCGTCATCAAACCCGCGTATGTACTCTATCCTAAGTTTATTCAAGAAAAGGGATACGCCAACCTAGCTCTTTAATGAGTGTTTTACTTCAATCACAAAAGAGGATTTCTTATGTCGCTTTCTTATGACTTAAGCTCTGAGCATGAAATGCTTCGCAAAACCGTTCGAGATTTTGCCGAAAAAGAAATTTTACCTGTTCGTCAAAAGCTCGATGCAAAAGAAGAGTTTTCCTTAGACCTTGTGCAAAAAATGGGGGAAATGGGTTTTTTTGGAATCACGGTTTCTCCGGAATATGGCGGGCAAGGCTTAGACACGCTTTCGTATATTTTAGTCGTTGAAGAATTATCGAGAGTCGATGGCTGCCAAGCTGCAACCGTTGCGGCTGAGAATGGTTTAGGGATTGGCCCCATTTATAGTTTTGGAAGCAAAGCACAGAAAGAAAAATATTTACCCGATCTGTGCTCGGGTAAAAAACTTTGGGGATTTGGATTGACCGAGCCCGATGCCGGCAGTGATGCCCGCAACTCTAAGACTCGGGCCGAACTTAAAAATGGAAAATGGACTATCAACGGCTCCAAAATTTTCATCACCAATTCGGCATGCCCGATTACTGCGGGGGTGACCGTTCAGGCGATGACGGGAGAGAAGGGGAATCCACAAGAAATCTCCTGTATTATTGTAGAATCTGGCACACCTGGTTTTACTGCGCGCGAAATGCATCAGAAGCTCACCTGGCGTTCTTCTAATACCGGAGAGCTTTTCTTTGATGGAGTCGAAGTCCCCGAAGAAAATCTTTTAGGCAAACGGGGTGAAGGGTATCGTCAAATGTTGGCTACTTTAGATGGCGGCCGCTTGGCCATTGCCGCCATGGGTTTAGGCGGTGCGCAAGGCGCTTACGAAGCCGCATTGAAATATTCGAAAGAACGCAAAACCTTTGGAATGCCACTTTGTGCTCATCAAGCCATTGCCTTTAAATTGGCTGATATGGCAATGGAAATCGAGATCGCGAGAAACTTTCTTTACAAAGCCTGTTGGTTAAAAGATCAGGGGCGCCCGTTCAAAACCGAAGCCGCAATGGCAAAACTTTATACTTCTGAGATGATGGGAAGGGTGGTCGATAGTGCGGTTCAAATTCATGGGGGCTATGGCTTGATGGAAGAATATCCCGTGGCTAAATTTTACCGCGATCAACGCTTGCTCGAAATCGGCGAAGGAACCTCCGAAGTGCAACGCATGGTAATTTCTCGGGCGATTGGATGTGGGTGATTTAAGGAGTGGTCTGATTAATAAGACTGAATCAAGGCGGTAAATTCGAATAGCTGTCTATCTGAGCTTGAGAAACGGTTTGCCCTACAATAAGAGGGGAGTAGTAGAAGAAAAAGAGAGCACACAAAAAAAGCAAAACACCTGCATCGAAAATCAAATATTTCTTTTTCTCTGGGAAT
>CAYWGE010000122.1:0-6008 GCA_964457215.1 uncultured Pseudomonadota bacterium | reverse complement strand
CCTCTCTTTTTGGCTTCGCGTTCTGCCACTTCGATTTTCCCTTCTTTGTACGCAATCGGAATTTCAAGTCGATTTTGAAGGATATTATTTTCGATCACCGGACCAATTGAAAAAGAATCATCAGCGCCTACAAATTTCTCAATGCTTTTAATGGCCATTCCGGGGCCAGAGGAAATAATAATTACCGTATTTCCGCGACGTTTTTGATCGGCGATCTCTTCTAAAGCTTCTTTATAGAAAAGGGGTTTTAAGTCGCGTTCAAAAATCTGTTGGCCGATTTCCATGATTAAATATCTTCGATTGCCATCTGATACATTTTTTTGATGTCGCCCATATAGAAAATAGAGCTGATCACTTTATAAAAAATCGCTAAAGGAAGCTTTCGTTTTTTAATGATCTTTCGGCGGATGAGTTCAAGGGTGGTGTAGTAACCGGAATACCCCTTGATTAAAGTCCCATCAACGTCGAAAAAAGCGATACTTTTCATGGTCTCCAACTCTCGTTTCTGGTTTTCGCCTACGGCTACAACCACTTCCTCGTCCACCCTGAAAAATCTAGATTTTTCAGGGCACCCGGTCTCGGTCATGGTTTCACCCTTAACCCCATTTGAGCGGCGAGTAAACCGGCAAGATAGCCTTCTTCGTAGTTAAAACGCGAAGAGCGTTGAAGTTGCGGATAATCGTGGGGATTTAAAATATCTTCATCGGTTAAATGAACGCCGAGCTCTTGGGCAATTTTCATCACTTTCTGGCGCTGTAGCCCAATCATTTCTTTTAGAATTTCTTCAGAATCTTTACTCATAAATCATCTTAAATTTTTTGAAATAGCCTCGGCCGCTCTATAACCACTTTTTACGGCTCCTTCAATGGTAGCGGGTAATCCTGTCGCTGTCCAATCCCCCGCCAGGTATAAATTAGAAACAGGAGTTTCTGCAAGGGGGCGAAGTTTCTCGGAACCTATCCCAAAAGAAGGGGTGGCTTTCATCTCTTTTAGGAGCCGATGGTGCAAGAGTTTTGCCTTTTTACTTTTAGGGAGGCATCTGTGAAGTTCTTTTAAGGCGAGTTGTAAAATCTCTTCCGAAGAGAGTTCTTTTAAAGGATAGGCAGCGCTCATCACTAAAGAAACGTAATGAGAACTTTTTCCTAAAATTTTAGACTTATTGAAAACCCAATGAATAGGTGAATGGAGTAATCCTACAAAATTAGAATCCAGAATTTCTTGATCAAACCATAAATTAAGTCCGAAGATAGGCGTAAATTCATATTGGGAAAATCGATTAAAGAAATCGTGGCTTTTGCAATTTTCTTCTAAAAGATTTAAAAAATTATCCGGAGGAATTGCAACAATGTAACCATCAAAGCTTGCAGAGCTTCCATCCTCTAAAATAATTTTCTCAATTTTATTCTCCGATATTTTTAGAGAATTAAGTCCGCACCGTAAATGAATCTTCCCGTTATGTTTTTCAATGAACTCCGAAGCAGCCTGGGTGTATAGATCAGAAAGTCCCACTTTAGAGAAAATCATACGCGAATCGTCCCGCGTTTTTAGTAGAGCTTCTTGTAAAACTACCGCTAACATTTGTGCCGAAGCAATTTGTGGAGCTTCGTTAAGGGTGGCCAAAATTAAAGGCTCCCAAAATTTATCGATAAGATTCTGATTTTGTTTTCCTAAGGTGAGCCATTGCTGGCAGCTGATGAAATCTAGACTTTTCAGATCGTTAGAATTCAAATTCCGCACACGTTGCATGAAGCGCAAAAGCGCCCATTTTTCAGAAAGGTTTAAAGTCTTTAATCTTCCGAGCCCGATCAAAAGATGAAAAGGTGCAGGAATATTGGGTGCTTTTAAGGAATAAATATTCTTCTCATCGGCAAAATCGACTTCCATCTGCTTTTGAGGTTCCGCTAGGTGAGAAGTCCCAATCGTTTTTAAGAAACGTAAGGTTTCATGATAACAACCCATCATCAAATGCTGGCCATTATCGATGGGGTCGCCCGTGTGAGAGTCCTTTACGGAATAAGCCCTGCCGCCTAAAATTGGTCGACGTTCAAAAAGCTCGACTAAAAAACCTTTTTCCGCAAGATCGACTGCTGCGGTAAGCCCTGCAAAACCGCCTCCAATGATGGCAATTTTTTTCGACATCTTAGTACCTTATCCATTTTATTTTTACATTAATGTCACGGCACAAGTACCCTGTATTTTTATTATTTTAACGGGTTGCACACCCGTTAAAAACTTACTGGATGATGTGCTAGATCCGGCTCCGCATCCATTCTTTAGCGACAATTCCGATTTTGGTGAGGGAAGAAAGTTTGAGTTTTCTCTCGAGGGGAATCCGGGGATTTTTTTTGATCTCTTTTAAAATTCGGTAGTAAATTTTCCCCATGATATAGGCTGCAATCAAGGGTTTGCGGGGAAGATCTTTCATAAGAGAAAAAGCTTGGTCATAAATTTTTTCAACACGATCGATTTCAAAATGCATGAGTGAATCAAAACGGGCTGAACGGCGGGCCTGAAAGATATCCTCTTCTTTTAGATTGAACTGGTTTAAATCCTGCTCCGGAAGATAAATTCGGCCATTCATGGCATCGCCTTTAATATCTCGTAAAATATTTGTAAGCTGTAAGGCGCGCCCTAAAAGGATTGCCGCTTTTTCTGCCTCCTTACCCTCTACACGAAAAATTTTCATGCAGATCAATCCTACCACCGAGGCGACTCCGTAGGTGTAATCGCAAAGTTCTTCAAAATTTGAATAGCGCTGTTTTTGCAAATCTACTTCAACCCCTTGCAAAAGTTCCTCGAAATATTTTTCTGGAATAGAAAATTCCCGCACCACCCGCGCAAGCTCTTGCATTACGGGATGTGTAGGTGTGCCATGATAGACTAAATGGAGCTCATGCCTCCAATCGGCAAGTTTCACACGTGCTTCTTCGGGAGAGCCCGATTCATCGACCGCATCATCGGCTAAGCGGCTAAAGGCATAGACCGCTTCAATGGCGTGGCGTTGGTCAGGGGGTAAAAAGAAAAACGAGCCCGCAAAATTGGAATTACTTTTTTGAGTAATCGTATGGGTGATATTAGATTCCATCGTTTACAACTCCGTCTCTGGTTTTCGCCTACGCCTAGCCTATTAAGGCGGTAGTTTTATTGAGTTGACCCATTGTATGCGAACAAAGAGCGAAGCAAAATCAAAAACTTATCCGAACGTCGAATTTTGGGTCGTTCGAAACCTTGGCGTTTCGGATTAAAGCAAGCACGTTTTAAAATGGTAACCCCACCTAGCCAAGTGCATTTCAGCTCCCAGCTTAATTTTCCTCGAACCTGGAGCGGAAGAGGCGCCCCTTTTTTAAATAAATCCTCGGTAAAATCCCCTAAGTCTTTTAAGAGGCTCGGCGCTTGTATTCGAATTTTTTCAGAATCTTCGAATAAATCTTCTACCGATAAAGAATATTTATCTAAAAGTTCTTGAGGGATATAAAACCGGTCTTTCTCTCGATCGACTGCGATGTCTTGCCAGAAATTAGCGAGTTGAAGGCCGCTACAAATGGCATCGGACATTTCATCTAACTTTGGATTTTGGTAACTAAACACGCGCAGAATTAAACGGCCTACGGGATCTGCAGAGTGTTTGCAGTAATGCAGGACTTCTTGCCAATTAGAATAACGGCGTTTCACCACATCCATTTTAAAGGCGGTAAGTAAATCTTGGAGGAGCTGAACGGGAATCTGTAAATCTTCAATCGTTTTTTGGAGCGCGATGAAAGTGGCTTCTTTCGCTTTTCCTTGAGAGGCATCGTTTAGTTGCTGATTCCAATTCTCTAATTTTTCTAAACGAGCCGCTTCTTCTTTTTGAATTTGTTCTCGCCAGGTCTCGCGATTGGAAAAATTCAAACGATTGGGATAATTTTCATCAGCAAAATCATCCGCAGTTCGCGCAAAGGCGTAAATACTCCAAACATACGGGCGTTTATTTTTGGGGATGAGAAGAGAGCCCACCGGGAAGTTTTCATAATGGCTTTTGGCCAAATTTTCACAATAACGATAGGCGTCTAAAGTTGTCAGGCTCATTTTACCACCTGTGCTGAATAAGAAAGGGTGGGAGTCTGAATTTTTACTTCAGTACCTGGGGTAAAAGCCTCTTTGTGGATTAAACTTAAACCAAGCATGCTCTGGTAATGAGGAGAAAAACTTTGATTGAGAATTTTCCCAACTTCTTTTTCTTGAAAAAGAATCTGAGAATTTAAGGCCACCGCTTCACCCTGCCAGGAGATTTTAGAAATTAATTTATTTACATGTCCGTAATGTTTGATCCGCGAGATGGTCTCTTGGCCCAAATAACAACCTTTGGTGTAACTAATCGCAGAGTCGAGTCCTGCCTCTGGGGGAAGAGTTTTGTCATCTACTTCAATCCCAAAAGTGGGAATGCCCGATTCAATCTTGAGTGTGTTTAAAGTTTCGGGACTTAGAAAAGTGAATTCACCCTCCCCTCCACCCCCTCCCCTGGAGGGAGGGGGGAAGGGGGCGGGGGACATTTGTGATAATTTGAAGTTTTGAATTTTTTGGATAAAATAGGGGAGGTCCCCTTTTGAAATAAGAACTAAAAAGGCTGGAAAAATCCAGGAATTGTCGCGAAGAACATCGATTTCTTTATTTTCAAACGAGAAAGTTTGGTGAGAGAAATCTTGCGAATTCAGTTTAATTTTTAAAACGTCTTGTAGAAAGTTTTCAGTTTGAGCACCAATGGCTAAAATCCATTGATAGTCTCCTGTTAAGTTTTGGAGCGAAGAGTCGCTGAATAAAATAAGATTTTTAATGTTTTCTTCTAAATTTTTCGCTTCGATGGGACTGGTGTTGGCGAAAACTTTCCCATTTTTTTCCAGTAATTTTAGATAAGCCACCCAACGCCCTTTCGTCGTCAAAAAAAATGCAGATAATCCGTGGTTAGGTTTTAATAACTTTAGATCATTGCTTAAAGCCCCTTGGAGGAATTTTTGAACGTCTTTTCCCTCAAAGCAAAGCGTTGCATCCGAAAGCAAAGCAAATCCTATTTCTTTTTGAAGAAGACTGTATTCATTCAGGAGCATGGAAAGACTTATAAAGAGTATATTTAAGAAAAGTCAAAACTTAAGAAGTGATTAAGAGCGAGAGGTGGTAACGCGAGGGGGTACGCGAGTAATGATAGAGCCTCCGCCAATAGAAGGTCGAACGCCACTATCCGGAGCTTTAGGAGTAGAGTTGCGATCAAAACGGCTGACTAAGATTTCTACTTCTTGGCCCTTTTGACCTAAGACTTGTCCCGGGCGCCAGGGAGCAGTTTCCGCAATGGGGTTAGGATTTACAGGCTGATTTACAGGTTTTACTGCCATAGTTCGTTCCTTAGATCTATTCTCGGTAAAGACTTTACGTAAGTTGCGGATGGATGGCTGCCTTTGATAATTTTAGTTCAGAAACCAAAAGCCCCCAAGTACTTTTTTAAGTTTAAGAGAGATTTTCTTCAATAATCTTGCGGTCTACAGCGGGAAGGCCAAACTCAGAAAGTTTGGGAATTGGCACCCATTCTAAACGATTTTCAGCCCCTTCTTTAATTCTTCCTATAGATTTCAATATCTTGTGAGGAATCACGGTGATTCGATGATGGGTCACCTGATGGGTATAAGGCTTCAAAGCCTGAATTTTAGGGCTCTGCAGCCCCAAGTTGTGGAGCAGTGCGTCAATGCTTGAATTTGAGCTAGCCATCTCCTTTTCTATGAAAAACCCCGGCAATTGCCAAAGCCCTTTTTGCCAACGGGTTTTTTTGGGCAGGATCAGCAATACTTTTTCTTTCCGTTCAATCAAGGCCACGTGACGAGTGAGGAATTGAGTCGTAGCTCGGATTTTCTTTTCCGGATAATCCTCCGGATTTTGGGTGCGTGCCTGACACAGTCCGCTTAACGGGCAAAGAAGACAGAGCGGATTTTTAGGAGTGCAAATCGTCGCGCCGAGTTCCATCAAGGCTTGGTTGAAATCGCCAG
>CAYWGE010000121.1:0-6019 GCA_964457215.1 uncultured Pseudomonadota bacterium | reverse complement strand
CGCGCTGAAGGTTTTGGCTAGCTAGAAAAATAAGGAGTATTTATGAAAAAATATTTTTTCATTTCCATCCTTTTTTTTGTTTACATTTTTCTCTCTGACTTTTTGATTCATGGAGTGATTTTAAAACAGGCCTATCTTCAAACGGCTTCATTCTGGAGATCTGAGCTTGAGATGCAGCAAATGTTTAAGTGGATGGTGCTAGGGCAGGCCTCCGTTGCCTTTGCGGTTACTTGTCTCTATGAGCTGGGAGAGTTTTTTTCGCGTTTTGGAAAGACAATTTCTTTTGCTGGTGCAATGTTCGTTTTTCGAGCCGCAAGCCTTGTGATTATGTATGTAGTAGAACCTTATCCTTTTGATTTGGTCTGCAAGTGGATTGGATTAGAAGGAGTTCAAATTTTTCTCGGCAGTATTTTGCTTTTCGTGCTTTCACGAAACCGTAAAGCTACCGTTTAAGTAAGAAAGGATTTATAGAATTATGCCAAAAATTTTAATTTCAGATAAACTTTCGGATGCGGGTCTTAAAATCTTAAAAAGTGCCCCTGGTCTCGAAGTTGAGACAAAAGCAGGGTTAAAACCCGATGAACTTAAAAAAATCATCGGTGAATACGATGGTTTGATTATCCGTTCGGGTACTAAGGTAACGGCCGATCTTCTCTCGGCGGCAGATAAGCTTAAAATTATTGGACGCGCAGGAATTGGTGTCGACAACGTGGATACCGCCGCGGCCTCCAAACGAGGGATTATTGTTGAAAATACCCCGGGCGGAAACGTGGTGACGACTGCAGAACATGCTGTTTCAATGATGTGCTCGATGGCGCGTAAAATTCCTCAAGCAACGGCAAGCATGAAGGCTGGTAAATGGGAAAAAACTAAATTTGTGGGGGTAGAACTCTACAATAAAGTATTGGGCGTTGTTGGAATGGGAAATATTGGCAAGATTGTGGCCGATCGCGCTTTAGGTTTGAAAATGAAAGTGAGTGTTTATGATCCGTTTCTCTCTGCAGAAACGGCCGCCAAAATGGGAATTGAACTTTTAGATCTTGATGCTCTTTTAAGTAAAGCCGATTTCATCACAATTCATACTCCTCTAAACGATAAAACCCGTAATCTTATTGATCGCGCTGCATTCGGAAAAATGAAGCGGGGTGTGTATCTAATTAATTGTGCTCGTGGTGGAATTGTAAATGAAGAGGCTCTCGTCGCAGCTATTCAAGAAGGCATTGTCGCAGGAGCCGCTTTAGACGTGTTTGAGCAAGAGCCAATTAATCCTGATCATCCGCTTTTGAAACTCGATCAAGTTGTTTGCACTCCACATCTCGGTGCTTCTACCGATGAAGCCCAAGAAAATGTGGCGGTTGAAGTGGCTGAGCAGATGGTCGAATATTTTGTAAAAGGGGTTGTAAAAAATGCAGTGAATTTTCCTTCGGTCAGTGCAGAACACATGGGCGTTTTAGCTCCTTATCTTTCATTGGCGGAGAAATTAGGAAAAGTGCAAGGCCAACTGGCTGAATCTTCTCCACAAGAAATTTTGATTGAATATTCGGGTGAGCTTTCCTCTTTGCCCGTTGCGCCACTTACGGTTTCTATTCTCAAAGGATTGTTAGAGCCTATTCTCGAAGATGTGAGCGTAAATTATGTGAACGCGCCTTTCATTGCGAAAGAAAGAGGCATCAAAATCACCGAAGCGAAACTCAGCGAAGGAAAAGATTTCAAAAACTTAATTGAAATTACCGTGAAAACTCCTAAACAGTCGCGTTCGATTTCGGGAACGATTTTTGGAACCAATAATCCCAGGATTGTTCGCTTGGATGATTTCTATTTAGAAGCGGTCCCGGATGGACATATTTTAGTAGTTCACAACCACGATAAACCGGGAGTGGTCGGGAGCATTGGAACTCTTCTAGGCCAGAGCAAGGTAAATATCGCGCGTATGCAGCTTGGTTTGGTGAAAGATAAGGCAGAGGCCATGGCGCTCTATAATGTCGATCAAGGATGTTCAGCCGAGGTCTTAGAAGCTTTATCTAAGCTTCCAAACATTATTTCAGTAAAACTTGTATCTTTATAGTTAGGTTTAATTCATGTCCGCTCTTGTCATTTTGGGTGCTCAGTGGGGAGACGAAGGTAAGGGGAAAATCGTTGATTTGCTCACCGAGGACTCCGATATCGTCATTCGTTTTCAAGGCGGTAATAATGCGGGCCATACCCTTTGGGTTAAAGGGGAAAAAACCGTTTTACATTTACTTCCATCAGGGGTGCTCCACCGCGGTAAATCGTGTTTAATTGGAAATGGAGTGGTGATTGATCCTGAAGTTCTCTTGCATGAAATCGAACTTCTGAAAAAAAGAGGCTATCTCCAAAAAGATTCCCAACTTAAAATTTCAGATCGCGCGCATGTGATTATGCCTTACCATCGTCAGATTGATCAGCTCCGAGAAGTGGCTAAAGGAGCGGGTAAGATTGGTACTACGGGACGTGGAATTGGTCCGGCCTATGAAGATAAAGTGGCAAGACGTGGTTTGCGAATGGGAGAACTGGTTTGTCCAGATTTGCTTCAAAAACGTCTTAAAGAAGTTTTGCCCGATCAAAATGCTTATCTTACCCAAGTCTTAAAGGCATCTCCTCTTTCAGAACAAGAAATTTTCTCGCATTACACGAAGCTTGGTGAAAAACTTTCTACCTATGTTTGTGATGCTGCGGTATTTTTAGAAAATAGATAAAAGAAAAAGAAAAAACTCCTTTTCGAAGGAGCGCAAGGCACTTCTTTAGATGTCGATCATGGTACTTATCCTTTTGTGACGAGCTCTAATACGGTCGGAGCAGCGGCCTGTGTCGGAGCAGGAGTGGGCCCCACAGCGATTTCTGATTTATGGGGGGTGAGTAAGGCATATACCACACGAGTCGGCAGCGGCCCTTTTCCCACAGAGCTCCACGATCAAACCGGAGAATTACTGCGTGAAAAAGGGGGAGAGTTTGGCGCAACCACTGGTAGAGCAAGACGTTGCGGTTGGTTGGATCTCGTCGGTTTAAAACATGCTGTGCGGGTGAATGGTTTGACAGGATTAATTATTACCAAGCTCGATGTCTTGAGTGGGTTTGAAAAAATAAAAGTCTGCACGGCTTATGAATGGAAAAATCAAAAAATTCAGTCGATTCCTTTTTCGGTAGAGGATTTAGAACAGGTGAAGCCTCTTTATAAAGAATTTAAAGGTTGGTCAGAAGATCTCACCAAGATTCGCACTTATCGTAAGCTTCCGTCCACAGTGCAAAAATATTTGAAGTTTATCGAAGACTATCTAGAAATTCCGCTTGTGATGATCTCTTTAGGACCTTCTCGCGAACAGTGCATTCAATTAAAAAATCCCTTTTAATAGCCCCCGTCGGCGGGTGTAGGAAAATCAACAGGTAGGGCAATTTGTCTGTGTTTCTTTTCTGCTTCATTCCGGCGCAATGTATTGAGAATGGGCTTTTCAAAGGGAGTTAATGCTTGGTCATAGCGAAGAACTGAAGGTAGATTGATGGACGAATCCGTTGTCGCTAAGAAAGAACTCGAAGAGTGCATGGCTAATGCACCATGGGTGCCATTCATGCCGCCCCGAAGTGAAGCGCCAAAGCGGGTCAGCTCATCCCCAAATTCATAATTTTCATGGGTGGAGATAAGAAGGGATGCTGGATTTTCAACGAGGCCATAATAGGCATCCCATAATCGATAGAGCGCATCGGGGTAATGGCTTGCATTACTTTTTTCGAACCAGTCTTTTTCAGACGCAAATCCATGAGCATCGAGCTTGCCTTCTTTTTTGAGGGCTTCTTGGATTTCTCCATATCCCAACGGGTCTCCGGCTAAAGTTTTATAGGCAAAATTTTTCCCATCTGAAGTGTAGGTGATTTCAGCCAAAGTGAAATTACCATTCCGTGTCGCACTGACAAAAATTTTATTTCCAATTTTATAATTTACTAAATCCACCCCTTCGATTTCTACTAACATGGAAGCAATTTCAGGCACCTTTTTTTCAAAGGCATAAAAATCTCCGCCGCTGATATTTCCCCAAGTAATAGCCACCACATGATCTTCGTATTTTAAATCTTCAGAAAGTTTTAATCCCATATTTTTTAAACGATTTTCTACTTCTGAGATATCAATCTTCTTCAATTTATCCCAATAGAAGCCATGATCCGAGAATAAAACAATTTGAAGTTCTTGCTTAAACTCACGCCGATAATCTTCTCGTATTCTGGTAATTTCTTTTAAAGTATGGCGGACTAACTTTTCGGTTGCTTCAGGACCATCTAAGTGACCTGTTCCATCGGTTGCCCCCACATAAAAGAAGAGTGCTTCTTGTTCCGGATGTTCCCACAGGTAAGGCTCAATTTCTTTGAGATCACTTTTTAAGGCAAATTCAGGAGCCGTATACATCACGACTTGTTTAAAGCCAGTATTACGGTTGTAAAAAAAGAAACGATTATAATCGGCCGCTTCGTAATCGTAGGCCTCTAATAAATTTCCTTTCACGTGGTTTTGAGGATAAGAGAAAAATTTTGCATCGTAACCTGGTGATTTCTGGGCTCCAATAGATTTAAATAAGCCTGTAAAACCTGTGGTGGTTGTAGAAGGAAAGGTGGCAATTAGGCGAGTGGGGGCTCCGAACTGAGTGAGCACTCCTTCTTTATAAAGTTTTTCTACCATGGAATAGGGGACCCCATCTAACGCAATAAAAAGGGTTTGATCCGAATGTCGAGGAGGGGGTAAAACACCACTCACACTTTTATTGTGGTATTCCGAAAAAATCAGCAAGCCTACCAGGCCCATCATTACGAAATAAAATTTTGTTTTGTTCCATTTCATGGTTTCTAACTCTCGTTTCTGGTTTCTGCCTCCCGGCTACAACCCCACCCCTTTGGGGTCCCCGGATTCGGTCGCAATCATTCTCTCAGCTGCCCACTTCGTGGATCCCCGGCCTCGGTCATTGAAAATCCTTTATGAACTAATATTTTAAAACAAAACGGGGGGTTACGGGAAAGTGTTTTTTATAGAAGATGATTTTTTTTGGAAAGAAAATGTTAAAAAAATATGAAGAGAATATCGCAATGTACTTGAAATATAGATGGAAAAAGTATACGACACGTCGTGTCATGACCGAGGGCGGTTGCCTCAAAAAAAAATAATTTTTTGAGCGGTTGGGAGAAGGATTATAGAGAAGAGTTGAAAACCATGGGTGGAGACGCTAGTAAGGTTAATTTTTATTAAAAAGGCTTTTGTCGGATATTTAGGAGTGTTTTTCATGGTTGCTGCTAATCCACCACATTCTTCTGCTATTTCAGAATCTTCCCTGTTGTTAAGCGAGTACTTAAATCCCCATCATATTTTTATTGTTCCTGGATCGCTTCAAAAAGAAGCAATATTTAATGATTTAATCTATCGACTAGCTGAGCAAGACCATCTCATGCCTCAGCTTGAGAAGTTGCAAAAGGCCCTTTGGGACCGAGAACATGAGGGGAGAACGGTGCTTGAGAATGGCTTGGCTATTCCCCATGCCCGCATTGCAGGTTTAGAAAGTATTCGGGCGGTTTTGGCTTTAATGCCAGAAGGTTATGAAGACCCCGACGAACATGTGCAGGTAAAAATCCTTTTTCTATTTTATTCTCCTCAGGAAGAATTTCGCAGTCACCTTCAGCTTTTGGCTCGAATTTCACGAGTTTTTCAAGATAAACAATTTGTTGATGAGCTATTAAGTAGTCCCGATTCTCTTGATGCCTTTCAAAGGATTCAGAAGAGGGAAAGAGAGAGCTTGTAAGCCATTGAATATAGCGGCTATTTTGGAGGCAAAAATCGCACTTTTCAAATGCATTTTTTTTAGCAACTTATTTGAAAGGAAGTCGATAATTCTGGACAGAATCATTTTAATCTGTATCTGTATTTTGAGGAGAGAAATCTCATGTGGTTTTTACCATTATTATTTGTTTTGGGGGCGGGAGCTGTTTTATCTACGTCGGGATGTCGTCGAACCCCTCAACCCCCTGT
>CAYWGE010000120.1:0-6081 GCA_964457215.1 uncultured Pseudomonadota bacterium | reverse complement strand
AACTCGCATCAATGTGGAAGAAGACTTACTAGAAAAATTAAAATACAGCTTTAACGAATGGAATACTTTATTCTTCGCGCTCTTCTTCATTTTTGCATTGAGTGGAATCTGGGATATCACACCTGAACTCCTTTCTTTCATGAAGAGAGTCTTGAACCGAGGTTTTGAGTTTGGACAAATTAATTTCAATCTCGGCTTACTGCTTTCTCTCATCCTTGTTTTTTATTTTTGCATCTCTTTCTCCCGCTTATTGCGCACTCTCTTGGAAAGGAACATTTATCCCCGCAAAAGCTGGGACCAAGGAATTCGCAATGCAATTAGCACCGGTGTTCACTATTTATTAATGCTTTTTGCCATTCTATTTTCTCTGAGATTTTTAGGATTTGATATTCGCAATATCACTGTTTTAGCAGGCGCTCTGGGCGTGGGACTTGGATTTGGATTACAAAATCTTGCCAATAATTTTGCAAGCGGCATTGTGCTTTTGATTGAGCGCCCCATTAAGGTGGGAGATTTAATCCAATTCGGAGAAATTACCGGAAAAGTAAAAAAGATTGGCGCACGCTCCACCGTGGTTGAAACCGGAGATCAAGCGAGCATCTTAATCCCCAACGGAGAACTTCTATCTACCAAAGTAACCAACTGGACATACAACAATCAACATGCCGGTCTAACTATTCCTATGCACGTTGCGTTTGGGTCAGATATCCAAAAAATAGAAGCGCTTTTACTAGAACACACCCAAGATCATCCTAAAATATTAAAGCATCCTACCCCACATGTTTCGCTCAACGGCTTTGGGGAATATTTTCTCAATTTAGAACTCAAGGTCTGGGTGCAAGACGTTGCCGATCGGGGTGGAGTGCAAACCGACTTGTTGCACAAGATAGAAAAAAGCTTCCGCGAAAATGGAATTGTACTTCCTTATCCGCATCGGGATATCACTCTTACTTCTGAGAACTAAGCTTCGCTAATTCTTCGTATAAAAAGAATGCGGAGAGAATTCCCTTCTTAAAATCCGAAAGGGATAAGCTTTCATTTTCGCCATGGGCATTGGTAAGCGGATCTTCAATACCGATGAGCAAGGCAGGAATATTTCCAAATACTTCGCTGATGGGTTTCACGAAAGGAATCGACGCTCCGCAACCAATAAAGGCGGCCGGAGTGCCATAACCTTTTTCTAAGGCTTTAGCCGCCGCTGCAAACGCGGGCCCTTCGGGGTTACAGCGCCAACCAGGATTGGCGACTCCCGGGTGAAATTTTATTTCTGCACCGTTTGGCGCATTATTCTTAAGAAAATCTGAAAGTAAATTCATGCAACGCTTTGGATCTTGCCCGGCTACAATCCGAATCGAAATTTTGACACGCGCATATTCTACAATTTTATTGCTAGCTGTCGGCACATCTTGGGCATCAATTCCCAAAACAGCCAACGAAGGACGATACCAAATTCGCTCCAGAATCGAAAATTCTTTTTCTCCTCCTAATTGAAAGGAATCCACACAAGCCAATTCTTGGCGGAATCTTTTCTCGTCAAAAGCAAGCGCCCCAAGCTTTTCTTTTTCAAAAGGAGTAATCGCCGGAACATCATCATAAAAATGAGGGATTGCAATCCGCCCATTTTCATCGGTCAAGCGCGCGATAATCTTAGAAATCACCGAAATCGCATCGACCGCGGGGCCGCCCCACATACCACTATGCACGGGGTGATCTAAGGTACGAACTTCTAATTCTCCATCTACAATTCCACGAAGATTATAGGTGATCGATGGTAAACCCTCTTCAAAATTTGCAGTATCCGTTAAAACAAGCGTGTCGGCCGTAAGCAATTCTTTATATTGTTTCAGAAATTGCACCAGATGCCCGCTGCCCGTTTCTTCTTCGCCTTCCACAATAAATTTCACATTTAAGGGAAGAGAGCCTTGGTTTTTTAGATAGGCTTGCAAAGCGGCCAAGTGCATCATCACCCCTGCTTTATCATCGGCAACTCCGCGACCATAAAGTCTTCCGTCTTTTCTCAACGTGGGTTCGAAGGCAGGAGATTCCCAAAGTTCAGATCGCCCTGGAGGCTGAACATCGTGATGCCCGTAAAGTAAAACGGTAGGTTTTCCGGGGGCATGCAGCCATTCCCCATAAACATAGGGATGCGCGTTTGGAATTTTAAGAATTTGCACATTTTCCAGCCCAACATCTTTCATCTTCTCTAAAGTCCATTGGGCGGACTCTTCAAGGGTATGTGCCGGATACCCCTCAAAGCTCACACTTTGAATTCGAGAATAATTTTTAAGCTCTTCGACTATTGTTTCAAAATGTTCATTTAGATAATGAATCGATTTTTCAATTTGCATAGTTCACGCTGTTTTTTTGAAGACTTCTAAAAAACTCTCCGCATATTTTTTTGCTTTATATTCCCCTACTCCCGTAATGCTCATAAACTCTTTTTGGGTCTTTGGACGAACTTCCATCATTTCTTTCAAAGTCGTATCATGAAAAACAAGATAAGGAGGAATTTTTTGCGCTCGCGCAATCTCCAAGCGGCAAGCACGCAAAATTTCCCAAAGCTCGTTTGCTTCGGCTGTATTTAATTTACTTTGTAAATCTTTCGCCGAGACACGACCACGCTTTTCTTTTTTCTCAGGATCTCTTCGAAATTCTAATTTTTCTTCTCCTTTTAAAACCAAGGGGGCATTACCCGCAAGCTTTAGAGAACCATAAGCTTCGAGATCCGCCCGCAAATAGCCTAAAGCAACAAGTTGGCGAAACACCGACGACCACTGTTTTTTATCCAACTCTTTTCCAATCCCAAAGGTAGAGAGTTGCTGATGGCGAAAACGTTTTACTTGCTCGCTCTCTTTACCCAGCAAGACGTCAATCAAATGACCCGTTCCAAACCGCTCACCTGTTCGGTAAACACAAGACAAGGCTTTTTGTCCCGCTAGCGTTGCATCCCAGGTAGGAGTGGGCTCCAAACAATTATCGCAATGTTGACAAGAAGCAGGAAACGCTTCTCCAAAATAACTTAAAAGGGTTTGCCTACGACACCGCGTGCTTTCACAAAATGCCAATAAAAAGTTTAGCTTTTGCATTTCGAGACGCTTGCGCGCCTCCGATGCTTCGGAACGCTCCACAAACCCGCGAATATTGACTACATCTCCCAAACTATAGAGCATCCAAGCCTTGGCAGGCAGACCATCTCGGCCCGCCCGCCCCGTTTCTTGAAAATAAGCCTCGATGCTTTTGGGGAGATCAAGATGAACCACAAAGCGCACATCGGGTTTGTCGATCCCCATTCCAAACGCGATGGTCGCCACCATGATTATGGCTTCTTCTTTTAAAAAGATTTCCTGATTTTTTTCGCGCACCCCACTACTCAAACCCGCATGATAGGGCAAAGCCTTATAGCCTATGCTTTGCAACCACTCGGCAATTTCCTCAGTTTTTTTACGGCTTAAACAATAAAGAATTCCGCTCGATTCCGGGGATTGCTCTTTCAAAAATTGAATAAGCTGACTTTTTGCATTTTCTTTGAGCTGAATTTGATAATGAATATTGGGCCGATCAAAAGAATTGATAAATACTTTTGCCTTTTGAAGCTGAAGGCGCTCAAGAATTTCCTCGCGAGTTTGAACATCGGCTGTTGCAGTAAGTGCAATTCGGGGCACAGCGGAAAAACGTTCGTGCAAGATAGAAAGCTGAAGATATTCTTTTCTGAAATCATGCCCCCACTGCGAAACACAATGGGCTTCGTCGATGGCAAAAAGGGCGATGGGAATTTGAGAAAGTAAGTTTAAAAAATCTTCGCTGACCAAGCGCTCCGGCGCGACATAAATTAAATCGAGCTCTTGACGCAGTAATTGCGATTCGGTTTTCTGAAAATCTTCACGACTCAAAGAAGAATTTAAGAAAGCCGCGCGCACTCCCATTTGCAGAAGCCGGTCCACCTGATTTTTCATGAGGGCTATGAGAGGCGAAACGATGACCCCCACTCCCGGCCGAACCAAGGCAGGAATCTGATAGCAAAGGGATTTGCCACCCCCGGTGGGCATCAACACCAAGGCGTCTTTTCCTGAAATTAACTGATCAATAATCGCCTTTTGCTCACCCCGAAATTCGGAATAGCCAAACACCTCTTGAAGAATTTTTTGAGGGGTGATCATGTTAAAACTTTATCGGCCCCCTTTTAGGCTTTGGCAAGCGTTTCGTTTGTTAATTTTTATGTCTTATTTATTTTTTAACCACTTAAGAAGAAGGGTTGGGGGCTTTCTACGAAAACAAATACTCCAAATCATCCTGATTTAAACTTTTACCAATGGCGGAATCGGTGGTTAAAATTCCCTTCACCAAAGTGCGCTTGCGATCTTGGAGTTTTTGAATTTTTTCTTCGACGCTTTCCTTCGTGATCAATTTGTAAGAAAACACGTGGCGCTTTTGACCTAAGCGGTGCGCACGATCGGTCGCCTGATCTTCGACAGCAGGATTCCACCACGGATCGAAGTGGATGACGTAATCCGCGCCGGTTAAGTTTAAGCCTGTTCCACCCGCTTTTAAACTGATCAAGAAAACGGGAACGTTTTCATTGGTATTGAAATTTTTGATGCGCTTTTCGCGGTGGCGGGTTCTTCCATCTAAATACTCGTATTCAATTTTTTCTTCTTCTAAAAATTTCTTGAGAATCCCTAACATCTCCACAAATTGACTAAACACCAGCACCCGGTGACCTTCACTTAAAATTTCTAAAAGCAGATCTTTAAAATCTTCCATTTTACCGGAATCGATATCCTTACTTTTAAAATTTTCACCCAACAAACTGGGATGACAGCAAACCTGCCGCAAACGCAGCAAAGCCGTCAATATAGAGAATCGACTTTTTTCTAAGCCTTGCTTTTCTACTTCTTCGAATACTCGTTTTCGGGAGGCGCTGAGCATTTGATCGTAGAGTTTTCGTTGCTCAGTTCCCATTTCACAATAATGGACCACTTCGGTTTTGGGAGGAAGCTCGGGCGCCACCTCTTGCTTTAAGCGCCGCATCACGAAGGGATAAATTCTTTTTTTCAAGCGCTCCAACACATCGGTCTTTTCTTCTTTTTCGATGGGGTCTTGGTATTTTCTTCGAAAATGTAGATAGCTCCCTAAAAATCCGGGCATGAGAAAGTTAAAAATAGACCAAAGCTCAGAAAGCCTATTTTCGAGCGGAGTTCCCGTTAAGGCCCATCGCTGCTCAGCTTTTACTTCGCTCATGAGTTGCGCAGTTTTACTGCGGTAGTTCTTGATGTTTTGCGCTTCATCCAAGACAATACTTTTCCACGGATGTTTCCCTAAAAGTTCCGCATCTCGCCGAAAAATCGCATAACTGGTAACCACCAAATGACTTTGTTCAATTAAATGTGTATTTTCTTTGCGCTTCGCGCCGACCCAAAGAAGAACACTCAGATCCGGGCTAAACTTTTCAGCTTCCGCCTGCCAGTTGAGTACGACCGAAGTGGGGGCAATGACTAAATGAGGGAATGCATTTTCACGCTCTTTTACACCCTGCAAGTAACTCAACATTTGCAAGGTTTTTCCGAGCCCCATGTCGTCTGCCAAAATCCCATGGAAGCGATGTTGATGCAGAAAATTCAGCCAATCGTATCCGAGTTGCTGATAATGCCGAAGCACTCCCTCTAAAACTGTAGGCAGAGGACAAGTAGGAATTTTCTCGGTGGCTTGGAAAGAAGAAAATAAATTCAAAAGAGAATCTTTCCCACTCCAATCAATCTTCATCAAGCTTTGGAGATAGGGCACATGATAGGCAGGAAGTTTTAAATTTCCTTGATCATCTATATTTCCCTCAAGCTCATTTAAACTTTCTTCGAGTGAAATAAAATCATCGCGATTTACTTTTAAAAACCCTTTTCCGGGTAGGGGAAGATAATTATCACCCTTGGCGACCAAAGCCCGCACCACCTCAAAAGGAATGCGCATGTTTTCAATCTCGAAACCCACTTCAACGGCAAACCAATCGGTTTTAGAACTTTTTGCAATGGCCTTTAATTGCCCACGGCCCAATTCTCCGAAAACATTAAAATAATTGATTTTCTCTTT
>CAYWGE010000119.1:0-6105 GCA_964457215.1 uncultured Pseudomonadota bacterium | reverse complement strand
TCACTTCATAAACTTTTTTTAAAGGGGCTTTAATCTCTACTTTTGTGGATGTTTTAGACATAATTTTACCTTAAAGATTAATAGATTGGTTTGGATTCAAAATGATGAGTGGCTTCAATAAAACGAATAGTTTTTGTTTGACTCCGCATGACCACGGAGTGAGTACTCGCCCCACCTCCAAAAAAACGGACTCCTTGTAAAAAATCACCGGTGGTCACACCGGTTGCAGCAAACATGACATTGCCCGCAGCCAACTCTTCAAGCTGAAATACTTTATTCAAATCTTTAATTCCCATTTTTTGAGCGCGCACTTTTTCTTCTTCATTTCTAAATTTAAGTCGTCCTTGCATATCGCCACCAATACAGCGCAAAGCGGCTGCTGCAAGCACGCCTTCGGGGGCTCCGCCAATTCCAATAAGAAGATCAACGCCGGTTTCTTCTTTACAGGTCGCAATGGCCGCTGAGACATCACCATCTGAAATCAATTTAATCCGCGCACCGGCATCCCGCACTTCGCGAATTAAAGCCTCATGGCGAGGCCGCTCTAAAATAATAACGGTCAGATCGGAAATCTGACAATCTTTGGCTTTTGCCAATTGTTCAAGATTCCAGGTAGGAGATTTTGTAATATCAATCTTTCCTTTTCCAAAAGGCCCCACCGCAATTTTTTCCATATAGGTATCGGGGGCATGCAGAAATTTTCCTTCTTCTGCAATCGCAACGACAGATAGCGCATTGGCGGCTCCAAAAGCGCAGAGGTTTGTCCCTTCTAAAGGATCTAAAGCGATATCGACTCGGTGTCCATTGCCCTTCCCTACTTTCTCGCCAATATAAAGCATAGGGGCTTCGTCTCTCTCTCCTTCTCCAATGACGACAGTTCCGTCGAAAGGAATTGAATTTAAAGCTCTACGCATCGCATCTACCGCTGCTTGATCGGCGGCATGATTATCACCACGCCCCATGAGTCTTGCGCTGGCAAGGGCTGCAGCTTCGGTAACACGAACCATTTCTAATGCTAGATTTCTATCCATAAAATTTTTCCCCTCTCCCCCACCCTCTCCCCTCAGGGGAGAGGGGAAGGGTGAGGGGAAATCTTAAATTGTTAAAACTTTCAACAAGGCCTTTGTACTCGCCTCAATCACCGCAGGCTTCGAAGAAACTGAAATCGCTGTATCAGGATCTTTCAAGCCGTGCCCCGTTAAAGTACAAACCACTACATCCCCTTTTTTGAAGAAACCCGTCTGAGCTAACTTATAAACGCCCGCATATGAGGCCGCCGAAGCGGGCTCACAAAAATAACCTTCTTCACTCGCCAAAAGTTGGTAGGCCTTTAAGATTTCTTGATCAGTAACCGCATCAATGAGGCCTTTAGATTCTTCGCGCACCTCTAAAGCTGTTTTCCAATTGGCAGGATTTCCAATCCGAATCGCTGTCGCTAAAGTCTCAGGCTTTTCAACAGGATGTCCAAGCACGATGGGCGCCGCCCCTGCGGCCTGAAACCCAAGCATTTGAGGAAGGCGTTTTGACTTCTTCTCTTTATAAAACTCTTTGTATCCTGCCCAGTAAGCACTGATGTTTCCAGCATTTCCCACAGGTAGCGCATGATAAATCGGCGCATCACCTAAGCTTTCTACCACTTCATACGCCGCTGTTTTTTGTCCAAGCAAACGATAAGGATTAATCGAATTCACTAAGGTGGTTTTTCCGGATTGGACGACTTCTCGCACAATGCGCAAGGCATCGTCAAAATTTCCTTTAACCTGAAACACTTTTGCTCCGTGCATCATCGCTTGTGATAGCTTGCCCAATGCAATTTTGCCTTCGGGAATCAGAACGATCGCCTCGATTTTTGCCCGAGCTGCATAAGCAGCGGCAGCAGCGGAGGTGTTTCCAGTCGAAGCACAAATAATACTTTTTGCCCCCGATTCGATTGCTTTGGAGACCGCATAAGTCATCCCTCGATCTTTAAAAGAACCCGTAGGGTTTAAGCCTTCAAATTTTAAGAAGAGCTCCACACCCTTTCCCAAATGAGCGGCCAAACGCGGTGCAGGCAATAAGGGCGTTCTCCCCTCATTGAGTGTAACGATCGCTTTCTCCTCAACAGGAAGATATTGACGATATTGATGAATAATTCCGGAATACATAAAACTAAAAATCCTTTTCAATGCGAATGCACAATGTTTTTCCTGCCGTAATCTTCTTGCTCTCAATGGTTTTAATTGCTTTTTGTACTGATGATTCTTTCGCAGGATGCGTGAATAAAATGACAGGAACCTTGCGTTTGGAATCTTGGGATTCTTGATACACCGAACAAATACTAATTCCTTGTTTTCCCAAAGCGCCCGTAAGCTCTGCTAAAACCCCAGGCTTATCTTGAACGGTAAAGCGCAAATAATATTCACTTTGTAAATTTTCTATTTTAACAAGTTTAGAAGAGCTCTTTTCGGCATGTCCGAGCGGAGGCACAGGAAGCCGAACTCCACTGAGTTGATTTCGTGCGATCTCCACGATATCTGCTACTACCGCCGAGGCAGTGGCTTCTTTTCCAGCCCCTCTTCCATACAATAACGATGGCCCCACAAAATCACCTCGCAACAAAATGGCATTAAACGCTTCACGAACATTTGCCAGTAAACTTTCAATCGGAATCATGGTGGGATGCACTCGAGCTTCAATTCCTGCTGCTGTTTTTTTAGCGATCGCTAGAAGCTTAATCGCATACCCAAAACGTTTCGCACTTTGAAAGTCAAAAGGGGTAAGAGAAGAAATCCCCTCTGTGTAAATATCATCAGGCTTTAGAGAAACCCCATAAGCAATAGAAGTTAAGATTGCGAGCTTGTGTGCGGCATCGATGCCTTCTACGTCAAAACGAGGATCTCTTTCTGCATAACCTAAGGCTTGAGCTTGGCTTAAAACTTGAGAAAACTCCTCTTCTTTTTCAGCCATTTGAGTCAGAATATAATTACATGTACCGTTAATAATCGCCCAAATCGACTCAATTTCATTGGCCACGAAACCTTCGCGCAAGGCCCTTAAAATAGGGATCCCCCCGCCGACTGCCGCCTCAAAACAAAGATCTCTTTGATTTTTTTCTGCAAGCTTAAAAATTTCAGCGCCCTTTTCGGCAAGCAATGCCTTATTGGCAGTGACCAAATCTTTTCCCGCCTCCAAGGCTTCTTTCACAATCGTTTGCGCTTCTCCCGTGCCGCCTACCAATTCTACCACAATCGAAATCTCAGGATCGGCAATCACTTCACGCCAATTTTCGGTATATAGAGATCTGGAAACCCCCGCTTTTTCCGCAATTTCCCAATGTTGACTAGCTACTTTTTTTAAAGAGAGTTTTACTCCCAGGCGTTGTTCTAAGAGTTTGGAATGCTCGCGCAAAATCTGAACCACACCGCTACCTACTGTGCCGCAGCCAATTAAACCAATTTGAATTTCATTTTTAGCCTTCATCCTCGAAGCACCTTTTTAATTCCATTCACAGCTTGTTTAATTCTTTTTTCATTCTCGACTAAAGCAAATCGAACATAGCCTTCACCATATTCTCCAAATCCTACTCCGGGTGCAACGGCTACTCGTGCCTGCTTGAGCAAAAGCTTCGCAAATTCTAAACTTCCCATAGCGCGGTGACTCTCCGGGATTTTTGCCCACACGAACATAGTGGCTTTTGGCTTTTCGACATTCCATCCTATTTTGTTCAAACTATCACACAAGACATCCCGTCGTTCGCGATAAATCTGAGCAATCTCACGCACACAACTTTGAGGGCCATTTAACGCAACTGTTGCAGCAATTTGAATAGGCTGAAAGCTTCCATAGTCAAAATAACTTTTAAGTTTTGCCAAAGCAGCGATGACTTCTTTTTTACCCGTGCAAAACCCTACGCGCCAACCAGGCATCGAATAGCTTTTAGATAAAGTAAACATTTCAACTGCAACGTCTTTTGCCCCTTTGACCTGCAAGATAGAAGGCGCCACGTAACCATCAAACACCAAATCGGCATAAGCTAAATCGTGGATGACCAAGAGATTATTTTCTTTTGCAAAAGCCACGACTTTTTCAAAAAAACCTAAATCGACGGTCATGCTCGTTGGATTCGACGGAAAAGACAAAATCAGCACTTTTGGTTTTGGCCAAATACTTTTATGCGCTCGTTCTAAATTTTCTAAAAAATCACTTTCGTTATCGGCACGAATTGAACGAACATCCGCTCCCGCGATGACAACTGAATACGTATGAATAGGGTAAGTGGGCCCCTGCACAAAAACCACATCGCCAGGACCACAGATTGAGAGCACAAGATGACTAATCCCTTCTTTTGCACCAATTGTCACGATGGTTTCGGTTTCGGGATCAATCGAAACTTGAAAGCGTCTCTGATACCAATCTGCAATGGCGGTGCGAAGTTTTAAAATTCCACGGGACATGGAGTAGCGATGATTAATCGGTTTCTGGGCTGCTTCGAGAAGTTTATTCACGATATGAGGGGGAGTAGCAAGATCGGGGTTTCCCATTCCTAAATTGATGATATCTTCCCCGCGCTTACGGGCTTCTAGCATGAGTTGGGTAACCGCACCCAAGACATAAGGAGGAAGTCTTTGTATTCTTTCGAAGTTCACAACAATCCTTTGTAAAGGCTAATGAGACTTATATTGAAATGCTATAGGACCTATAAAAATTATCCCACTTGAGCAAGCTGAAAACGCCCATTGAGATGATGTTTTAAGATCTCATTTACACCTTGTCCTGTGGCACTCGTAAAATCAGGATCTTTTTGCAAAAATTCAAATGCTTCTTTTCGAGCCTTCTCTAAAAGAGGCAGATCACGCACCAGATTGGCAATCCGAAAATCCGGTAAACCCGATTGACGGGTGCCCATAAAATCACCAGGGCCCCGAATATTCAAATCGGCCTCCGCGATTTCGAATCCATCTTGAGTTTTGCAAAGTGTTTTGAGTCTCTCTACTGCGTTCTCACTCAAAGGCCAGGTGGGCACCAAAAAACAATAAGACTTCTCACTTCCTCGCCCCACCCGTCCCCGAATCTGGTGAAGTTGCGACAAGCCAAAGCGCTCTGCATGCTCAACCACCATCAAGGTTGCGTTAGGAACATCTACCCCTACTTCTACCACCGTCGTGGCGACTAAGATTTGAGTTTTATGATTTACAAATTGCTGAAGGGCTTGTTCTTTCTCTATAGCTCGCATTTTGCCGTGTAGGAGTCCTACTTCGAACTCCGGAAAAATATCTCTTTTTATTTTTTCAAACATTTCAGTCGCATTTTTAAGATCTAATTTTTCACTCGCTTCCACTAAAGGATAAACAAAATAAGCCTGCCTACCTTTTTGGATCTGTTCGCGAATAAACTGGTACATTTTTGAAATTTCTTTTGAATAAACTTGTCGCGTATAAATGGCTTTTCGGTTCGCCGGCACTTCATCCAAAATCGAAACATCTAAGTCTCCATACACCGTCATGGCTAAAGTACGAGGAATGGGTGTTGCCGTCATGACGAGTAAATGAGGAAAGCTTCCTTTCTTTTTCATTTCCGCACGCTGCAAAACTCCAAAACGGTGTTGTTCATCAATAATAGCGAGTGCGAGATTAGCAAAACTCACATCTTCTTGAATCAGTGCGTGAGTGCCCACAACGAGTTGAACGCGTCCTTCTTCAATTTCTTTTAGCCGTGCTTTTTTAGCCGCCGTAGGCAAGTCGCTCTTTAGTAAAGCCACAGAAACACCAAACGGTTTTAAAAATTTTTCTAAATTCTTGGCTTGTTGTTCTGCTAGAATTTCGGTCGGCACCATAAAACAAACCTGATAGTTTTTTTGAATGACTGAAAGAGCCGCAGCCGCTGCCACCAAAGTCTTCCCGCTGCCAACATCTCCCTGAAGCAATCGTTGCATGGGTTTGCCGGAATTCATATTTTTTAGGATTTCTTCAATGGTGCGGTACTGAGCACCTGTTGGAATAAAGGGAAGAGTTTTGTAGAACTGATCAAGAATCTCACGCGAAGCATCGATTTTAACCCCCGCTTCGTGTTGAACTCCTTTTTTCTTCAAAGCTAACGCGAGTTCCAAGAAAAAGAATTCCTCGAATA
>CAYWGE010000118.1:3525-6143 GCA_964457215.1 uncultured Pseudomonadota bacterium | reverse complement strand
TTTCATTTTTTCTTCCTCAATAATGTATAAACTATTGACTTGTCAGTTGATTGCTCTATTAACTTCTTTAACTTTTTAAACTATGACCGAGGCTGGGTGCCCTTTAGGGCAGCCGACCGAATGGTTGGAAGCGAGAGCTGTAAACCATGCAAGCTGCCAAAGAAAAGAAAAATTTGGAAGTAGTTCCTAAACCTCAAGAGTGGAGTATTGAAAAATCTCTTCAACTCTACAATATCGAAAACTGGGGACTCGGCTACTTTTTTGTGAACAACAAAGGCCATCTTTGCGTGCAGCCTTATGGTCGAGAGGGGCCTTCGATCGATATTATGGATGTCATTGAAGACATCCAAGAGAAAAAAATAGGCTTTCCTTGCATCATTCGCTTCCAAGACATTTTACGCTCTCGCGTGATCGCGCTCAATGAAGCCTTTAAAAAATCCATCCAAGATCACAATTATCAAGGTAAATACTTTGGTGTTTATCCAATCAAAGTAAATCAAATGCGAGAAGTGGTAGAAGAAATTCTCGATGCGGGCGCACCTTATAACTTTGGTTTAGAAGCTGGGAGCAAAGGTGAACTCATCCCTGTTCTCGCTTTAAATACAAACCTCGAAGCACTCACCATTTGCAACGGTTATAAAGACGAAGATTTCATGAAACTCGCCTTGCTCGGCCGAAAACTGGGGCGAAAAATCATCGTCGTCATTGAAAAGCTTTCTGAGCTTCCCCTCCTCCTTCGATTAGCAGAAGAAATGCAAGTCCAACCCTATATCGGATTGCGCGCAAAACTCACAACTAAGGGAACTGGCAAATGGGAAAGTAGCGGCGGGGATTTTGCAAAATTTGGCTTAACCACTCCTGAAATCATTCGAGCGGTGCAAATGTTGCGCGAAGCAGGCAAAGAAGATTGCCTAAAATTATTTCATTTTCACGTGGGAAGCCAGCTCACCGATATCAGCACCGTAAAAGATGCCGTGAACGAAGGCGCACGCGTTTATGCCAAACTCCGCAAAATGGGATTTAACGTCGAATACTTTGATATCGGCGGAGGCTTAGGCGTCGATTACGACGGTTCACGAACCACGGGTTCTTCCTCAATGAACTATACGATGGAAGAATATGTGGATGATGTAGTTTCGACTCTCCAACAAATTTGCCAAGATGAAAATGTACCAGAGCCCAACATTACCAGCGAATCGGGGCGCGCAATCACTTCTTATCACTCGTGCATTATGATGTCGGTATTTGGCAGCATTGAAATGGGGAGTAATGAGGCAATTGCTGCGAGTGATAAACCCAAAGAGCCCGAACCCATTAAAAAATTGCGCAAACTCTTAAGTAGCCTAAGCGCTAAAAATGCCCTGCCCAGCTATCACCAAGCGGCTGCCAAAAAAGAAGAAGCTCTTTCGATGTTTAAGTTAGGGATTTTATCGTTAGAAGACCGTGCCACCGCTGAGAGCCTATTTTGGCAGATTTGCCGGGCGATCATTAACATCAATCAAGGATTAAAGCATGTTCCGGAAGATACGGCGGAGCTCCCGAATTTAATGGCCGATCAATACATGGTGAATTTTAGTCTTTTTCAATCCGCTCCCGATCATTGGGCTTTTGATCAACTTTTCCCGATTGTACCAGTACACCGTTTAGACGAGGCGCCCAGCCAAGAAACCACCTTGGTGGATATTACCTGCGACTCCGATGGCAAGATCGATCGGTTCATCGATCTCATCGACGTAAAAGAAACCTTAAAGCTTCATAGCTTAAAACCAGGCGATCCTTACTTTATCGGGATGTTTTTACTAGGCTCTTACCAAGAGATTATGGGCGATATGCACAATCTTTTTGGACGCGTAAACGAAGTGCATGTATTTTGTGATGACGAAGATCCCGAAGATTTCTACCTCGAAGAAATCGTCCCGGGCGACACAGTTGAAAAAGTGCTCTCGCGCCTTCAATACGCCCCCACCGATCTCGCCAAGCAGATCAAACTCGCTCTGGATCACCAAGTCCGCGAAGGCCAACTCAAGCCTAAAGAAGGCGTGAGCTTGATTGAGTTCTACGAAGCTGTTATGAATGGTTATACCTACCTTTCGACGGATCGGCCGTAAGGCTCTCTTGACACAAAGCCTATTCATACGTACGATATACGTATGCTCAGACACTCCCTTCAAAAAGAAAAATGGACCATTACTTTTGACCCCGCCTTAAAAAAACGGGTGCAGCAAGAAGCCCGAAAATTGCGCGCTTACCCCGTGCAATTGCTAGAAACCTTGGTGCGTGAACGACTCAACCCCTTCGGATTCCAATCTATCCATAACAGTATTGAATATGTGAATTCCGTCCGAAAACGGAGCAAAGCGATCAGCGACAAAGCCTTCCTGGCAGATCTTAAAAAATGGCAAAGAAAATAAACCTTTTAATCGATACCGATATTTTCATCGATTATTTCAACCATCAACTTTTTCGAGATTTTTTTGAGAGTGGCCGCTATCAAATTCATTATTCAGCCGTGACCAAAAAAGAATTGCTCGCCAAAGAAGGCCTAAGCAATAACGAAGAAAAGGAAATACAACATTTCCTCAAAAAATGCCGAGTCGTCCCTTTAAATAAAACCATTG
>CAYWGE010000118.1:0-3515 GCA_964457215.1 uncultured Pseudomonadota bacterium | reverse complement strand
CCCAACTTCGAAAGAAATACGCTCAGTCAGAAAAAGAAGATTGTTTGGTTGCGGCTACTGCCCTTATTAAAAAATTACCGCTACTCACTCAAAACGAAAAACATTGTCGTTGTTTTGAAGAGCTTTATCTTTATCCTAAGTCTTAAATTCTTTCACAAATTATTCTGACACTTCAACACCACAATTTAAAATCCAAAAGTATGTTTTAAAGCTTCAAGCAAAGTTTCTGCCATCGTCCTTCCATAAGCGGTGAGAGAATAAATAATACGAGGCCTTCCTCCGGTCTGACTAACAACACTTTCTGAGCTTAATATCCCCACCTCCTCTAACCGTCTCAGTAAAGGAGACAAAGTTGCTTGAGAAACAGAAAATCCTGTTCTTTGTTGAATTCTATTTATGAGCTCTACACCGTATGTTGAACCAGTCAGAAATAAATCCGTAAGAACTAGAACATCAATCAATCCCAACCTTTGACCTACCCGTTTTTGAAAACGAGCAGCGATTCTACCTAAATTTGGAGTTTCAGGAGGAGGGCGGTTTGTTCCACCCGATTTTTGAGCGGACAGTACTACAATGCCATTAATAGGATTTCCTAAACCTGAAACTGGAGGGGCGACTGGAGATACTGCAACACCTGCAGCAGAACTCCCATTCGAAACAGGTACCAAAACAGGTTCAGTGTGTTGAAAATCAGAAATAAGATTAGCACCCCCGCGAAAATTACGAAACACACCCGTAACTACCAACACTGCCATACAAATCGTCGTGCTGACTTCATCGGCTACTTCAAAAGAATCGCGACCTCTCAAAGAACCTCGGCTCCAATTCACAAGTTGATTTCCTACAAAACCTGTACCTTCCCAGATTCCTTTGAAAGGACCACTAAGAAAAGTACCTAACCCCGACAATACTCCTTCATGCATCCCATCCCGAACACTCTCCATTTCCCATTGCAAAATCCCCGAAGGGATCGCACCAAATACTCTTAAAGGACCCATTGCAACGCCATCTAATGCTCGAGCAAAATTGGAATCCTGACGCTTGTTTTGAAATCGCTGAATAAAATAAGCAACTCCGTTCATCGATTCGGAATAACCTTGAAGCAAAGAATGCTCTCGCCAATAAGATCGGGCTTGGTCAACACTAGCAACTCGAGAACCTAAAAGGTCAAAAGCTTCTTGAGCAACTTCAGTCACCGCGTCGGGTACGGAATGTTCGGTCCAATACTCATGATGCGCTAACGCAAATTCGCGCAAGGAAGGAAGGAAGGAAGAAATGAAACTCATAAAACTCTCTTTCTTAAAGGCTATTGCTGTTGAAAGCCAATGCTTAGGAAAACCTTATTTACACCTGATTTCTCAAGTTATTCGCCCCCAGTTATCGACCTTTTCCAGCCAAGGTTGCTAAGAAATTTAGTCCTCAAAATCCACCTTATTTTTGGAAAGAACTAAGCCCTTGACACAATCTTCAAAAAAATGAATAACAATTCACTGAATGGCAATTCATTTTGTAAATCCTTTTTTCTTTGGAGGTTCATATGGAAATCTTTAACTCCTTCTACGGTGCTTTTGGCGCGCAACCGGGCTTAGCGGCTTTGGGTTGTGTCCTCTTAGCGTTGGTGCTCGGTTTCACCGGTGCTCCTTTAATTTTATGGACTTTAGGCGCTCTCGTTGCGCTTATCGGTTACGGTGCTCCTCCTGTTGCGCTTTGGACATTCGCAGCGGTGGCCCTAATTTTTAATCTGAGACCTCTACGCGCAGCCTTAGTCACCTCTTCGGTGATGAAACTCATGAAAGGATTTTTACCCAAGATCTCCGAGACTGAACGCGTGGCTCTAGAAGCTGGCGTCGTTTGGATCGAAAAAGATTTGTTTTCGGGCAAGCCTGATTTCAAAAAGATTATTAATGAACCCTACCCTCATCTCACGTCCGAAGAACAAAATTTCGTGAAAGGCCCTGTTGAACAACTTTGTGAAGTTTTAGATGATTGGAAAATTTGGCAAACTCGCGAGCTTCCTCAAGCAGCTTGGGACATCATCAAAAAAGAACGCTTCTTAGGAATGATCATTCCCAAAGAATACGGTGGTTTGGGTTTTTCTGCTTTAGCGCACAGTGAAGTCATTATGAAATTGGCTTCGCGCTCGATTCCCGCAACCGTCACAGTCATGGTTCCCAACTCCTTAGGACCCGCAGAACTTCTCATTCACTACGGTACCGAAGAACAAAAGAAGAATTTACTCCCACGTTTAGCACGCGGCGAAGAACTTCCCTGCTTCGCACTCACCGAACCTACCGCAGGATCGGATGCTGGATCTCTCACTTCAAGTGGTGTGCTTTTCAAAGGTGAAGATGGCAAACTCTACATGAAGCTCAACTGGAATAAACGTTGGATCACCTTGGCCGCCATTTCGACTGTTCTTGGACTGGCTTTTAGGCTCTACGATCCTGAAAATCTTTTAGGAAAAGGAACTGATTTAGGAATTACCTGCGCCCTCATTCCTTCCAATACAAAAGGGGTGGTTTTGGGACGCCGTCACGATCCATTAGGCGTTCCATTTTATAACTGCCCGACTCAAGGTCATGACGTAATTGCTTCCGTTGATTGCATCGTCGGTGGAATCGCCAATGCAGGCAAAGGTTGGAAGATGTTGATGGAATGCTTAGCAGCCGGACGCGGAGTTTCTCTCCCCGCTCAATCCACCGGTGGCACAAAACTCACCACTCGTGTGGCCAGCGCTCACGCTTCGGTTCGTAAACAGTTTGGCGTTCCGATCGGAAGCTTTGAAGGAGTCGAAGAACCTTTAGCTGAAATTGCATCCTTCAATTACGTGCTCGAAGCTTCTCGTAAGTTTACTTGCGGCGCGCTTGATCAGGGGATTAAACCTCCAGTCATCACAGCCATCGCAAAATATATTTCAACCGAACTCTGCCGTAAATCTATCATTGGTGGAATGGACATTCTAGGCGGCTCTGGGATTTCTTGTGGACCTCGTAACCTTCTGGCCCACACCTACATTGGAACTCCCATCGGCATTACCGTTGAAGGCGCTAACATCATGACGCGTACCTTGATTATTTTCGGACAAGGGGCCCTTCGCGCTCATCCTTATGCTTTCCAAGAAGTAGCCTCCGTTGAAAAAGGCGATCTTCGAGGATTTGACCGCGCATTCTGGGGGCATATTGGACACGTCGTTCGCAATACTTTCCGTTCTGTACTGCTCAGCTTAAGCCGAGGTTATTTAGCGAGCTCACCTGTGAGCGGAGAGACTGCAAAATATTACCGTAAACTTTCTTGGGCTTCTGCCACCTTTGCAATTATGTCGGATATTGCGATGGGAAGTTTAGGGGGTACCTTAAAGTTCCGCGAAAAAATTACTGGCCGTTTTGCCGATATCCTTTCGTGGATGTATCTTTGCAGTGCCACGCTTCGTCGTTTTGAAGCAGAAGGCCGCCGCAAAGAAGATCTCCCCTTCGTACACTACGTCATGCAATATGGCTTAACCCAAATCCAAAATG
>CAYWGE010000117.1:0-6147 GCA_964457215.1 uncultured Pseudomonadota bacterium | reverse complement strand
CAACGTGTTCTCCCTCTGCCGGCCTGCCTACATTGAGGCTAAGTCCGCCTGCGTTAGCATTGATATGTGCATTTTCAACGTGTGCGGGTTGAGCAACGGCTCGAGGATCAGGCGCGGCAAGTCGTGTCGGTGCAGGACCTCTATCTCGAGTAGGTTCAGGAGCAAGGCCATCGTGATGAAGTGTGTCAGGAATCGCGCGACCTGGATTTGGAGCTGCACCGGGTGCCGTTCCGAGAAGTGTTCGGCCCTGTTGCGCTGCTCCAAAATCAAACTCAAAAAGGGGAACTGCATCAGCAGAATTAACATTTACGCCCGGAGCGTAAATTTTTACTACAGGGTGTGCATTATTGGTACGTCCTCCTCGATTTGGAATGGCGGGCAATGACATTTGTTCTCCTGCCGGAGTTGTAATCACTACCTGATGACCTGTTGTTGACTGATTTCTTACGGCCAAACCATCAAACTGATCTGCGCTTACTGCGACTCGAAGACCTTGAGGAAGACCTACGCCGGCCTGATTAGCGGCATCAATTGTAAAAGTTTGATTTTCACCTGGAGCCGGTGCTTCGACTATTGTCGTCTGTCCATGTCGGCGAAAGCGGATTGCAGGGCTAAAAGTACCGGCCGGGAAAGGGCGAGGCGGTGGCGCTACTTGGGTAACTCCTGGAGGTCTTCCACCACCACCCGGTAAGGCGCTTGGATCCACAGCAATGGTATGCCCGTCTCCAGGTTGAGGAAAAGCAGCTCCACCACCCCCAAAAGCCCCTTGGGGAGAAGCAACAGGGCCTGCAAAAGGAGGCGGTTGAGGGGTGGGCCTGGGCGTTGCGGGTGTAATATTAAACTGCAAAATGGGCACGGCGGTTTCTGGGTCCGCACCGGGGGCATAAACTTCAATTCGCCCGCCTTGGATGCGTTTAGGGGTTCCCATTGGCAAAGGCACAAAAGTGGGTTGGTTATTGGGAGTGTCTGTGCCTCGAAGTTGAAGTCCGCCATTTGAAAGATTTCGGGCCATGAGTTGGCCATTGCCATCAATCCACACTTGAATGTCTAAATCTTGGGGAGCAACGGCTCGTGCATCCGGATTAGTCAAGTTACTTGGGCGAATTCGAATTCCATTTCCTGCTGGATTTACCTCTATCCCTTGAATCGGAACGTTTGGAACACTCACCTGTGGGTTTCTATCGCTCGTTAAACGCGGAGTTAGATTGGGAGAGGATGGCCCATCTTGATCATTCAAAAAATCTTCGAGAGCTCTTGGGTTCCAAAAACTTGCCCGTAAGGATCGAAGAAGGGCTGGATCATTGGCTCTTAAGCTTCCGTTTTGAATAGTACGAATGTTGGGCTCGCCGAAAGTACCCCGTGCGAGCCAACCCGGATTTTCGGGGTCACTTGCCGTATTGTCTGCAGCCCGGCGATAACGCAGGTAACGGACGCCTCCGTGCACTAGCGCATTGGCGCCATAGCTCAAATAAAAGACATCGCGTTGATGTTCATTCAACCACATTCTGTTTGTATACAAACTATCTACTTCGGAAATTGCGAAAGCGCTGCCGAAGCGGCCAGCTTGAGAAAATAAAATTGCTGCAAGGGGATTACGAATGCTTTGCCCATAGGCATATAAACTTAAACCAATCGATTGTCCCGCCACATTCACGCCCATGTCGTGACCAAATTCTCGAAAATGAAGCGGATAATCCCCACCCCAACGGTGATGCGCTAATGTGGATCCAAAAGCCGAAATTGTTCCAGCCGTGCCCCCTGTAACCAAACTTCCCCAGATATTGAGTCGGCCACTTTCTTCGACTAAACGGCCTGCGCCCCGCGCAACCACCGCTACTTCTAAAAGCTCGTAAAGAACGGCGGTGCCGAGCATAGTGAGAATATTCGTGCCTGAAAAAGTTTCACCTACCGCTCGAATGAGCCCATCATTATTCCATTGATCAAGTTGTGCTCTTAAATGGCTAATCCTGGTTTGATTAGTGCTATTTAAAGTAAAGCCCAATTGATCAGCAGTTCCCATAAACTGCACCCAATAAGAGAGGGCCTGGTAAGCCAGGTTTGATTCTTCAATGGCATAAGGTGCGTGTGAGAAATTATCTCGAATGCGAGTATAATTTAGCGTTAATTGTTCTACAAACTGATTGGAAATTTCTGCGGCATTTAAAGTATCCGCCCGATTTCTCCACCACTCTACCCAGTCCGGTTGAGCATCCGGCGGGATAAAAGGATCTAAACTTTGGCCCAAATAGTGTCGCAAAGCGGTTTCGCGAATGAGCAAATCTTCCATGCAACGTTGGTGATAAGGGTTATGCACATCGACCTGTTGTATCCCATAGCGTTCGGTCAACAAAGGAAGTGCATTGATGCGATTGATTGCATCTAACATTTCTTGCCCACCCATGAAGTTACGCTCCTTCATCCCATGAAGAGGATGAAGTTCATCGGTCGCGTTTTCTCGTAAAAGATTGTCTACTAAGTGCCGAAGTGCAGTCGTTGGAGTATTTAAAATAAATTGTGCAATTCTTTGAGAGTCCACATTCACACGAATTCCGGCAGGAGGTGTGCGAAGATCGGTTAAAATTTCTCTTAAACTTTTGGTGGGGAAAAGATCGATTTGTGCACGCACATCTCGAGTAAAACGGGTGAACTCATCGGGTCTCTGCATTTGTCCGGAATAAGTGTAAAGGGGATGACAACGCCTAACAACGATAAAAGCGCGGTATTGTTGAGAGCGATCGCGGCACTTTCAGCACGAGTGGGTACGCTGAGTCGGTGCAATGCAGAAATTAAATCTTGAGCGGCTAAAGCCTCTCCGGTTAAGTGGGCTGGATGCGGTTGGCCTGGCCGTTCTAGTGTTAATCTCTCAGGATGACGTAAAAAATAGGCGATGCGCTGAGTCCAATTGCCAATTGGACCATTCGGCGCATAGATCACTAAATCAGAATGCGCGGGCCCATGTTGCTCGAACCAAGCTTCATCATGATGAGAAAACCATTCTAAAAATTCTTGAGCGCGCTGGCGCTGCAGAATAGCGGCTTCGGTTTCACTCAAGGCCCCTTCTAGGCGAAGGCCCAAATAAACCAGGTACAATGGATTATCTTGCCCCGCAGGAGTATTGAGATGAAGCTCTCCCTCGCAAATTCCTATCATTAGCCCGTAGAGATTATTAAATAAATCATTGCGTGCACTCAGAGTGCTTTCATCTGAATATAAAACTTTAGCAACTTGGCGAGAATTGGTCGCGTAAGAATTTAAAAGATAAAGCCTTTGTTCTGGAGGAAGTTGAAAGGCGGTTAAACGTCCAGTAGTAGGGGGTACAGCCGCAGGATTTCCAATAAGTTCCCCTATTGTTTGTTGATATTGATTCCACCATTGGGCGCGTCCACTCCGATCGTATTCAACTAATAAAGTTAAGAGTTGTAAAATACGCGCATAGTCATTGAGGACAGGTCCTACTTGAGTATGAGTCGCTAATTCTGCTCTCACTTGTGCAAGATAAGTTCGGAGTAAGGGTACTTCAAAGGCGCCTGTTGTTTGATTTCTATAAATGTTTAGCGCACGTCGAAATTGAGGCGCTCCTTGGAAAATAGCGCGATTCAGAGAGTCTTGATCCGATCCACGAAACCCAGTGACTTCATCAGGAGTTGGATGTGCGAGGGCGCCTTGAGTGCTGGTTTGAACAGGAGTTGTTGTCGTGGCAGCAGGCGCTGGAGCCTGAATGGTAATGGTGCTCGCTCCTGTGATCGGATTGCGGGTCACGTTTCGTCCGAAGGGGCCATTTGAAAGTTGAAAGCGTTTTTGAAGAATCATAGTTTATTCCTTTTAAATCGAACTCTATCTCACTCATTATCGGCAGCTTCTGTGTTTGGTTGCGTGCCGTATAGAGGAGGTGAAAAATACCGTAAAATCCCTTGGGCAAGGCCCAGCGCCATTCCTGCAGCATTTAAAGGCTTTAAGACCTCGTAGGGGGTTGGCATTCTTCCCAAAGAATAGCGAAGCCCTCGAGCTAAAAAATTTTCTCCAAAAGGCAAGGCCCTTAAAGATCGACTGCCCCACTGATAAAGTAAAATGGGCCAAGGAGTGTTTGCGCTTAGAGGGGCTAAAGCATTTTCGATGCTTTCTAAAACTCGCAGTGATAAACGATTAGGGCTCAATCGAAAGACTTTTTCTGCTAGCCCTCGATAAATTTGCAGAAGTTGGCGCTCCGCGACGAGAGCGGTTTCTTCTGTCGCTGCGACCAACGCTTCGGCAGCGATTCTTGCTTCCACTCGAGCAAGGGCGATGCGACTTTCTACACCTCCTAATCTTGCTAGCCATCGAAGCAAGCGGGGGATTTCTTTCGCTTCTGGGCTGAGTGCTTCGAGAGCAAGCAAAGCCCGTACCCCTAAGAAGCGTAATCCTAACCCGCCGAGTTTAAAGACTCCGCCCATCGCAATGAAGGTCCCGATCTCGACAGCTGCGTCGCCTTCTATTAAAAGACGTTGTGCATCCGAGGCATTGTGAAACCATTCTCGGGGATCGATTCCAAAATGCGCATGGCCTTCTTGCAAAAGATTTCCCCGGGCATCGTGCACGGCGTTTCCACTACTGACTTCGAAAAGAAACCGGGCTTGCTCGCGAAGCGCTGGATCCACCGCATGGTTTTTTAGATCTTCTAAAATCTGATGAGCAAAATCGATATTCGGAAAACCTTCCTCCAGCGGAACTAAACCTCGCCGCAAATGCTGTTGCACAAAGCGAAATCTTGCCCATTCCCGATCTGAACGATTAGGAATGCTCTGGATACTATAAAGCTCCACGGCCAAGAGGTGAGGGCCCGTTAATATTTCATATTCAGGTCTTCGATGGATGCGTAGGTATTCCAACGCCGTGAGAATATTAGGGCGATCTGCGATTGCTCTCGGAGGATGCCTTAACAATTCACGAAGTGTTTGGATTGCGGCTTGGCGATCGTGGTGAGCACGTTCAGCTTGGTCAGTATAGTGTTCTCTGAGATTAATGCCAAAAGTTTCAGTGATAAAACTTCCCGCTCCGATGAGTGCGTCGCGATTGGCATATAAACGCTCACTGCGTGTATAACCGGCATCCATTTTCTCAAGATCTTCCAATACGCGTTCTGAGCGGTATTGCGCGGCATAAAAATTTTCATCTGGAAGCCTTGAGCTGTCGGGGCGACGAAGCGTGAAACCAGGCTCTGAATAACGCTCTAAATCAAAATTAAAATCTTCTCCCAACCCTGCTGTTAAGAGTGGAGTGCAAAACTGGGTTTGATTACGATTTGTATAATCTTCGTTAGAAAGAGAGTTTGGAAAAATTTGGTTTAATTCTTCTGCTTTTTCAAAAACGCTATTTTCGTTTGGGCTTAATCTTAAGAATAAATTTAGCGATACCATCAAATGCTCGAGCTCTCCTGCACTTAATTGAGTGGCTAGACCATTTGCATCGGAATTTGCTGCACTGATTAAGAGTCTAGTCGTAAACGGTGAAAGATTATTTTCTTGGGCGCGAAATATGACAGCAGAGAGAGGGCCCGTGAGTGCTGAGCGTTGAGTTTGTATTTCTTGAAGCGCTTGCTGAGCACGTTGCAAATAGAGGTGGGCTTCTGCATCGGTTAAGATTTGATCTTCGGCATCATTTTGCCCATTACTATCCGCCGCAGCCACTAAATTTTCTAAAAGAGGATTGGATCCTCCCGCAAGGGCTTGAAGTGCCGCCCGCAAATTTTGAATATTTATTTCTCTCATAAAATTATCGTGCCCGAACGGTTTGGAGTACTGCACCTGTTGCAGCGCTACGCCCCAGCCATCGTGTGCCCACCCGAATCAGAACGGCTGCAATTCCATCATCCAAAACTCCGCCGCCAGTGATGTCATCCAGTATGAGCGCTCCACCGACAATGATTGCGGCTCCTCCCAGAACTTTTAATCCATTTTCTCGCACGAAATTTTTGCTTCCTTCCCAGGCGACATCTACCATGGTGGGACCGCGATATTCGCTTACTTGGCGCTCCGCAGGAGCGGGGCTTCTTTCAACTACCGGAGTGGATTCAGGCTCTGGTGCTGAGACTTCTACAGGAGGAGTTTGACGACAAAAAGCTTGTGGATAGATTCTAAAAAAATGCCGCATGGAATTGTTGAGGATGCCATT
>CAYWGE010000116.1:0-6161 GCA_964457215.1 uncultured Pseudomonadota bacterium | reverse complement strand
CGATATTGATATTTTGGTGGGAACGCAAATGATTGCGAAGGGGCACGATTATCCAAATGTAACCCTGGTAGGGATTTTAAATGCGGACTCATCCTTGCATTTGCCAGACTTTCGGGCCGCTGAAGAAACGTTTCAGATGTTAACGCAAATGTCGGGCCGCGCAGGACGAGCCGAAAAACCTGGGCGCGTACTTCTTCAAACTTTTTCACCAGAGCATTACAGTATTCAGTTTGCGGCCCTGCATCAGGTGAGTGAATTTTACAAAGAAGAACTTTCTAATCGCGAAGAGCTTTCTTATCCGCCCTATTCCCGGCTGATTGTCTTGCGCATCCAAGGCACTCAGCTCCATAAAGTAAAAAAAGGAATAGAAGCACTTCACCACCGTTTAGAAAAGCTCCAACGCGCAGAAGAGCTAGAGGCTGATATTCTAGGCCCCTCTCCTTGTTTGCTTGAAAAATTACGCAATTATTACCGTTGGCAGATTCTTTTAAAATCCAAAACTTCTATTCCCCTTCAAAATTTAATTAAACACCATCTACTTTCTACGGAGAAGGAATGGCTAGATTCTAGTTTACGCTTAATTATTGATGTAGATCCTCTTCATGTCGTGTAAAGTCGCTAGCTTGACAGGCCCTAGCCCAATTCCGTATGATGAAAGCCCTGTTTGAATAAGAGACGAAATAGCCTCAGAATGGATAACGCCCATGATGCTCGAAATTCTAAAATATCCGGATAAACGTCTTCGCGAAAAGTGCAGCAAAGTAGAAGATTTTGGCCAAGCACTTCAACAACAAATCGACGACATGTTTGAAACCATGTATGCCGCGCCAGGCTTGGGACTAGCCGCCATTCAAGTCGGTATCTTTAAACAGTTTTTAGTGATGGATGTAGGCACCAACGAAGGTGAAGTGATTAAGCGTACCCCTCTGGTTTTAATCAACCCCAAAATTGTGCATCAAGAAGGGGAGATTGAGTGGGAGGAAGGCTGCCTATCTTGCCCAGACTTAATTGTGCCGATGGTACGCTCTAAAAAAATTGAAGTGGAATACCAAGACCGGGATGGAAAACAAACAAAGCTTAGTGCCGAAGATTTAAGTGCAGTCTGCATTCAACATGAGATTGATCACTTAAATGGCATTTTAATTTTTGATAAATTAAGCCGGCTCAAACAAGATTTGTATACACAAAAAATTAAGAAAGAAACTCAAGAACCCAACTCAAAGCGTCCGGTCGTACGATGAATAAAATCCCTCTCATTTTCATGGGCTCTCCTGCCGTGGCGGTTACCATTCTTAAGGCTTTGCTTGAAGCGAATTACGAAATTTCTGCAGTTGTCACTCAACCCGATAAACCCGCAGGACGTGGACAAAAGCTCACTCCCCCTCCCGTGAAAATTTTCGCGCAAGAAAAAGGCTTAAAAATTTTGCAACCCACAAAAGTGAAAACACCCGAGTTTATCGAAGAGCTCAAGCAATATCCCGCAAAGGCTCTCATTGTGGCCGCTTACGGAAGAATCCTTTCTCAAGAGATTATTGATCTTACGCCTTATCCGTTGAACGTGCATTTTTCATTGCTTCCTAAATATCGCGGGGCGTCGTGTGTAGCTCAGGCAATCTTGAATGGAGATACCAAGACAGGCGTTACAATTATGAAGATTGTCGAAGCCCTCGATGCGGGTCCTATTTTTGCTCAAGAAAAATTACTCATTCAGGACAACGATAATACAGGTTTTGTTGAAGAAGCGCTCGCCCAGAAAGGCGGAGTCCTTTTAGTGAAAACGCTCCAAAACTTAGAGAAACTACATCCTCAAGAACAAAAGGCCGAAGAAGCAAGCTACGCACCTTTAATCAAAAAAGAAAATGCTCAGATTCAATGGAACAAAACTGCCTCGGAGATCCATAACCAAATTCGTGCCTTTAATCCTTGGCCCATCGCCTATACCTTCATTGACAATCAGCGATTGAAAATTTACTCTAGTGCTATAAAAGCCTCCGAAAAATTATCTGAAAAACCTGGGACTGTGATTAAGATTGATTCACACGGGATTGAAGTAGTGTGTGGAAAAGGAAGCTTAGAAATAATAGAGCTCCAGGCAGAAGGCAAAAAAAGGATGTCTGCTTTGGATTTTATGCAAGGTTGGAAAGAAAAATTAACCCCAGGGAAAGTATTTTCATGACTAAACTCATCGCCGCCTCCATTTTATCTGCTGATTTTTCGAAACTCGGTGAAGAAATTCGAGCGGTCGAAGCCGCAGGCACCGATTGGTTGCACTTAGATGTTATGGATGGTCACTTTGTGCCTAACTTAACTTTTGGGCCTCCTCTCATTGAAAAAATTCGACAAATCACAAGCTTGCCGCTGGATGTGCATCTCATGATTACCAATGCCGATGCTACTTTTGGAGATTACCTCAAGGCAGGGGCCAATTCTCTGTCCGTACATGTAGAGGCTTGCCCTGAAATTGAAAAAACACTTTCGGCCATTCGAAAACAATCGGTAAAAGCCTCCATCACTCTAAATCCCGAAACACCCCTAGAAAAAATTCTTCCTTTTCTAAATCAAATCGACATGGTGCTGGTAATGAGCGTTTCGCCCGGCTTTGGTGGCCAGGGCTTCATACCAGCCTCTCTAGAAAAAGTACGAAAGCTGAAAGAAATTCGCGAGAAGCAAAATCTTTCTTTCTTAATTGAGATTGATGGCGGAATTAAAACTGAAAATATCGCAGAAGTTTCTAAAGCAGGTACTGATGTTTTTGTCGTTGGCAGTGGAATTTTCAAAACACCTAACTATTCAAAAACAATCCAAGAGATGAAAAACTGTCTAAAGTAAAGTACCTCGCAACACCGTACTCGCAACCGTAAAATAAATCACGAGCCCTGAAACATCGACCAAGGTTGCCACGAGCGGAGCTGAGGCGCTGGCCGGATCAAAGCCCAATTTTTTGAGAATAAAAGGAAGAAAAGAACCCACTAAGGTTCCAAAGCTCACCACTCCCACCAGACTTAAAAAAACAGTAAATGCGACTAATAAATAATGCTCTCCATACACCGGCCGCACCCACTGCCAAAAAATTACTCTTAAAAAACCAATGCTTCCCAAAGTGATGCCCAGTGAAAGGCCCGTGACAAGCTCTCGTCTCACCACACGCCACCAATCCCGCAGCCGCACCTCACCCAGGGCTAAAGCACGAATGATGAGCGTGGTCGCTTGAGAACCCGAATTTCCTCCGCTGGAAATAATCAGGGGAATAAATAAAGTGAGGATTAAAGCCCGCGCAATTTCATCTTCAAAATAAGTCATGGCGGTCGCTGTAAACATTTCTCCCAAAAATAAAATAACCAGCCAACCCGCTCTTTTCTTAATCATTTCACCCAAGCCCACGCGAAAATACGGGGCATCTAAGGCCTCCATACCTCCCAACTTCTGGATATCTTCGGTCGCTTCTTGTTGAACAACTTGAACGATGTCATCGACCGTTACAATTCCTTTCATTCGCCCTTCTTGATCAACAACCGGAATCGCAATCAATCCGGATTCTGAGAACAATCGACTCACTGCTTCTTGATCTTGAGTTTCTTCGGCCTTCACTACATCGGTCCACATTACATCTCTCACCGTTTTTTCAGGGCTGGCCTTAATCAATTCCCAGAGCGAAACAACCCCTAAGAGATGTTGTTGCTCACCCAAGACATAAATATAATAAAGTGAATGCAAATACTCTCGGGTTTGACGGCGAATATAGGCTACTGCTTCATCGACCGTCATATCAGGTCGTACCCGCGCAAAGCGTGGGTTCATTAAGCCCCCCGCCTGATCTTCGGCATAGGCCAAAAGAGCACGCACTTCTTTTAAAGTGGCTAAATCTAAAAGAAGTAAAAGCTCCTCTTGATGATCGGGCACATGCTGCACTAAATCGGCGACATCATCCGGAGCCAAAGTTCTCAGCCAAATTCGGCGTTCTTCAAAAGGAAGAGTCAAAATCAATTCTGCTTGATCTTGAGAACTTAAAGAAAAGAAAAACTCTTCGGCATCGTGCTGCGCAAGAATGCGAAATCCTTCAAGCCTCTCTTCGGAAGAAAGAAAAGGCCAAGCATCTTGTAAATCATCTTGCACTGTATGAGAATGGGCGGTTGCCTGGGACTGCATATAAAGATTTGTGAAGGAGGGCTTCTGAAAAGTCAATCGCTTAAGCGTGGATTATTCATTTTTAAAAGCTATTCGAATCCTATAAGTTAGAGGAGCACCTAAATAAAAGGAGAACGTATGAAAAAACTATCTCGAGTCTTTTTTGCAAGCACTTTGCTAATGAGTCTTTCTACCCTTTCTTTGGCAAATCCTCCTCCGTGGGCACCTGCTCACGGTTGGCGCGCAAAACACCCTTACTATTATTATCCCAGCCAACAAGTTTATTATAGCCCTGAACAAGCTCGATATTTTTGGTTACAAGGAACAAGCTGGCAAGTCGGGGTCAAACTTCCGAGCTGGATTACGTTAGGACAACGCGTGACGGTAGATCTCGATACCACAACTCCTTATACCCAACATGCGTATATAAAAGGGCAGTATCCGCCGAAGTAGGCCCCTATAAAATAGCAATTTTTACCAAGTTTCTTAAAAAGCTATTCCGTATCCTTGGGGAATGAAAACGAGTCCCTTAAAAAACCCTCCCACCCCGAAGGGAATACCCCTCTTCGGAAATCTACTTCAATTTCGTAAAGACCCCTTGAGCTTTTTACTCAAAACGAGCTCGGAGTTAGGCGATATAATCCGGCTGAAGTTAGGACCTGAAAAACTTTATGTAATTAGTCATCCGGACCATCTGAAGCATGTTTTTCTCGACAATTATAAGAATTACGAAAAAAAATCTCGGATGTGGACCAAGCTTATGCCTCTTTTCGGCCTAAGTTTGGTAACCACAGATGGTGACACTTGGAAACGACGCAGACGCTTAGCACAACCTTCCTTTCATCATGAAAGAATTGCTGCATTTGCAAAACAAATGAGCGAAGCCACCCAAGATTTAATCAAGCGGTGGCAGAATAACTCAAGCGAAAATACGGACATTTCCTCCGGAATGATGCAGCTTACCTTGCAGATTTTGGGAAGAACATTACTCAACACAGAGCTTACGGAAGAGACTCAAACGATTCAAGAATCGATTCACATTATTCTCGCACACGCGAATAAACAGGGCAGACAATTGCTCAGCATTCCCTACTCCATTCCCACTCCGGCAAATCGACGTTTCTTAAAAGCAGTCCAAGCACTCGATGAACTTGTCTACGGTGTGATTAAAAGTCGCCGAGCAAATCATAAAACTTCCTTTGATCTTTTATCAATGCTCATGGATTCGAAGGATGAAGAAACAAAACAAGGCTTAAACGACCGAGAGCTTCGCGACGAACTGGTAACTTTCATTTTTGCTGGCCATGAAACAAGTGCGAATGCCCTCACCTGGACCTTTTACTTGCTCGCGAAACATCCTGAGATCCAAAAAAGGCTCCACGCGGAAACAGTCCAGGTGCTTCAAGGCAAAGCCCCGCAGTTCGAAACACTGCGCCAGCTTTCCTACGTAGAACGGGCGATCAAAGAAGCAATGCGCCTTTACCCTCCTGTTTGGTTTACCGGGCGGACTTTAGTCAAGGATGACCAAATTGGTCCTTACCACATCCCAGCCGCATCCGTAGTGATGCCCGCATTCTATGTCACCCACCATCGACCAGACATTTGGAAAGATCCTGAAAGTTTTGATCCGGATCGGTTTTTACCGGAGAGGATTGAGAAGATGCATCACCAAGCCTATCTCCCTTTCGGTGCAGGCCCCCGTCAATGCATTGGTAATATGTTTGCGATGATGGAAATGCAGATTATCGTTATTCTCCTTTGCCAACACTATCAATTTGAATTGATTCCTGACTTTAAAGTCGAACTTGAACCAAGCATAACCCTAAGACCTAAGTATGGAATGAAACTGCGTTTAATTCCGAGGGCTAAATGAGCACCGGAATTCATCGGAGGATTGATTGGCACCAGTGCAGAAGCTCTGCCTTTGAAGTTAGATGACAATTTAACTATTCCTTTATTCTCAGCTGTTTGCTGGAGTTTAACATTTTTTAGCTTTTCTATCAGATTTTACTAAGAGTTTGTTTAAGCGACAAGCT
>CAYWGE010000115.1:0-6182 GCA_964457215.1 uncultured Pseudomonadota bacterium | reverse complement strand
GAATAAATTAAAGCTAAATCAAGTTTTTTAGAATGTTCTTTAATTCCCGAATAAATCCCTGCGAACTGAAAACCTTTGATCTGATTTTTTTCTTTCATTTCTTCTGTGCTCCCAAAACATAACTACGGTGTGCTCGGGAATTTAATTTTTTTATTTTAAACGCTCAAAGAAAACTACATCCTCTTAGAAAATTCTGCGAACTATAAAATGATTTTACCAACAAGTCCCCAAATTAAGACTATAATGGCGGACTTGTAGTACTACAGGGCTGGCTGAGAGTCCTGTCGGACTATCACTTTAATAACAGCCCTGTTAGTAAAGTAAAAAAATTAAATCCCCGGGCGCAAGCCCTTATACCCCATGACACTTCTTAAACTTTTTCCCACTCCCGCAATAACAAGGATCATTCCTGCCAACCTTGGGAACATTACGTTGTGAAGAACTTGACGCCGCAGGTTTTGGCGCTGCCCCAGGCCCTTGAGCTTGAGGATTATTTTGAAGGAGCCCCCGACCCAAAACAATATTTTGCGGGCGTCTTTCCAAACGCAGTGGTGCTGCCGCTTGGGCAGGCGCCTCCCCTTCGGACTGCATCTGAATCTGCACATGAAAAACTTTAATCAAAACATCTTCTGCTAACTGATTCATCATTTGCTCAAACAAGGTAAATCCTTCTCGCTTATATTCTACGATGGGATCTTTTTGAGCATAGCCCCGAAGACCAATTCCTTCTCGCAAATGATCCATGTTCAACAAATGATCTTTCCAAAGCGTATCTAGAGTTTGCAGCAAAATCACCCGTTCTACATGACGAAGAACTTCGGCACTTACCTTCTTTTCTTTTTCTTCGTAAAAATCCGAAACTTGATTAAATAAATTTTCCCCTACTTCATCCAGGTTTGCATTTTCTCCTAAAGCTTCTAAACCTTCAGGGCGAAATCCAAAGAGCTGAAAAATACGATCTTGAATCGATTTCCAATTCCAGCCATTTTCTTTATCGGGTTCAAAACGAAACACAGCGTCTTCAACACGGCTATCGATATAATCGATAATTTTTTCCCGGGTATCCGCACCCATCAATATTTCACGGCGCAGTTTATAAACCGTGCTGCGTTGTTGATTCATTACGTCGTCAAATTCGATAACGTTTTTACGAATATCAAAATTATGCGCCTCAACTTTTTTCTGGGCATTCTCGATCGCCTTGCTGATCCAGGGGTGATAAATTGGCTCGTCTTCTTCCATGCCTAAGCGCTCCATCATTCCTGCGATTCGATCGGAGCCGAAAATCCGCATCAAGTCATCGTCTAAAGAAATATAAAAACGGGTAGAACCCGGATCTCCTTGGCGGCCTGAGCGCCCACGCAGCTGGTTATCAATTCGCCGAGATTCGTGTCGTTCGGTTCCTAGAATGCGCAAACCGCCCACACTCACTACTTTCTTTTTTTCTTCTTCACAAATTTTCTTAAATTCTTCTAAAGCTTTTTGATGTTCCTCTTCGCTGGCATCCGGACCTAATTTAGCCTTGGCCAAGAACTCGGGATTACCTCCCAACAAAATATCGGTTCCACGACCCGCCATATTGGTCGAAATTGTCACAGCTCCGTAACGCCCTGCCTGCGCAACGATCTCTGCCTCTTTTTCATGCTGTTTCGCATTCAAGACATGATGCTTCACGCCGCGGCGCGAAAGCATGCCGGCCAAGACTTCGGATTTTTCGATAGAAATCGTTCCCACCAAAATGGGTTGCCCCTTTGCATGACACTCTTCAACTTCTTGAACGACAGCTTTAAATTTACCTTTTTCATTTTTGTAAATTCGGTCCGCTTCATCTTGTCGCACCATCGAACGGTGGGTAGGAATGACCACAACATCCAAATTATAAATCTTTCCAAACTCGGCGGCCTCGGTATCGGCGGTTCCCGTCATACCTGCCAATTTCTTAAACATTCGGAAATAATTTTGAAAAGTAATGGTCGCTAAAGTTTGATTCTCATTCTCAACATTCACTTTTTCTTTAGCCTCAACGGCCTGATGCAAACCATCGCTCCAGCGTCTACCGGGCATTAGACGGCCGGTGAACTCATCGACAATAATTACTTCGCCGTCTTTCACCACATAATCGACATCTAACTTAAAGAGCGTATGGGCCTTTAACGCCTGATTCACATGATGCAGAATTTCGATTTGGCGCGGATCGTAGAGGTTTTCGACATTCAATAGCTTTTCTACATGAGCAACACCCTTTTCAGAAAGCACAGCGCTCCGTGCTTTTTCATCGATGGTGTAATCTTCGTCTTTTTTGAGATGTGGAATGATTTGATCGATTCGAAAATATTTATCAGTCGATTCTTCGGACGGCCCTGAAATAATTAACGGTGTTCGCGCCTCGTCGATCAAGATACTATCGACTTCGTCCACAATCGCGTAATGCAAATCGCGCTGCACATAATCTTCGAGCGAAAACTTCATGTTGTCGCGCAGATAATCAAAACCATATTCATTGTTGGTGCCGTAAGTAATGTCTGCGGCATAGCTTTGCTTGCGTTCTTGATCGTCCATTCCATGGACAATCACACCCACTGATAAGCCTAAGAACTGATAAACTTTTCCCATCCAGGCAGAGTCACGTTTAGCCAGATAATCATTCACGGTAATCACGTGAACGCCCTTACCTTCCAGCGCATTAAGATAAACCGGCAAGGTAGCCACCAAGGTTTTTCCTTCTCCGGTTTTCATTTCGGCAATCTTACCTTGATGCAAAACCATGCCCCCAATCAGCTGGGAGTCGAAATGACGCATACCCAAAGCGCGCACCGATGCTTCGCGAACCACGGCAAAAGCCTCGGGCAATAAATCGTCTAAAGTTTCGCCTTTTGCTAAACGCTCTTTAAATTCTTGAGTTTTTGCACGCAATTGATCGTTGGAGAGAGCCTGCAACTGAGGCTCTAAAGCATTGATCTCGGCCACGAGAGGGTTGATTCGTTTGAGCTCGCGCTCATTTTTACTACCAAATATTTTTTTAAGGGCTGATCCAAGAACCATGGTTTCTAACTCCGTTTCTAGTTTTCGCCTCACGGCTACAACTACTTCCTTACCCACCCACCAAAAGCTGGGTACTCGGATTCGGTCGCAACCATTCCCTAGTCCGTAACCTATAGGGTGCCCCGGACTCGGTCATAGGGGCTATTGGGTAACTTAAAACCCCAAGAGAGTCAAAAATGTTTTGGAGAATTCAAAAAAAAAATTGAAAGGAGTTTACCGAGCGATTGAAGGAACCAATGCAGGACTCGCTGAACTTGCGGTAGGTGTTGTGAAAACCACAGGAGCCACAAACTGCATCAGCCCACGCAAAGGAGCGGGGAGATTTTCCCAAGGATCCGATGACAAATAAGGCCCTTCGATGGGACCGACAGTGTGAGACTGGAAAGAAGGTTGGCCCAGCGGCCGTGCGGCGGTCTGAGCTAAAATTCCACGAACGATGCTTCGCGGAGCAAAGGTAGGAGTAGAAACGGGAGCTGAAGAGACAGGAACAGCTCCTTCAGTCACAGGTGCTGTCGCCGAAGGATCATCCGGAGGACGTCTATTATTTTGCTGTTCAATTTCTCGGCGACTTCTTTCATACACTCGACGTAATAAAGGATGCCTATCTAAAAAAGCTTGAAGTCTGGGCGAACCGCTCACTCTCTCAACCAACCACTCATCAAAAATACGAGGAAGTAGATGGAAACCCAACACCACACCTACAAAAGAAATTAGAGAGGCTACAACTCCTAACGCCGTGATAAATCCTGAATGTCGAGTAATAAAACCGGGAAAAAGCTGTTCAGCCTGGGCGGAGCTTCGTGCCATCACTTCTAACCCATGCCGCACACCCCAACACTGCTCTTCTTTCAAACCAGTACGAGGGCATTCTTCCTGGCTAAAGGCCCGCAAGGCTCTATTAAAAGCAGCGACATCGGCAATATTATTTTGAGCATCTACAAACGCGGGTTTAAAAAGGCATAAGGCCCCTAACTCTGCGCTGGTAGAAATAGCACCATTGAGCTGAAAACGAGTGGAAGGAGCAAGGGTAGAAGGAAGAATTCGTGGATTGGGCTCCCTCCCCTCAAACAATGCATGTACGCGGTTTACTTGATAATCTTCGAAGATCAGAGAAGTCTCATCACGACCCACAATGCGCACACTATCATTTGTGCCGCACTGGCTAAGCATTACGCCGCGATAATAACCATGAGTGGGTATCTGAGAACCTTGAGCTACTAAAATAGGATTATCGGCCGCACTGCTCGCTTGGGCACAATATCCTAAACTGCTGAAATAAGGAAAGTACGCCGAAAGAGGTTTTAGCCCAGGAGAATTACATCCCATAAATTTTCCTTACCGCCCTCTTCGCATATCGTGTTCCCCTAGCGCACGGCGCAAACCCTCGGGAACAAAACGATCCAAAAAATCACCGTGGTAACCGGACTCAAAAGCGCGTATAGCCTCGTTTACAATCTCAGTCCCCTCACTACGCCCACCTGATCCACCGGTTGTGACATGAGGGGTTGAAGCTACGGGAGCACTCCGGTCTCCTCGGACCGCTGCAGCTAAGCCTTCTCCATGAGCAGGGCCTCCAGCAGCCATATCAGATAATGAGCGAGCCGTCTCCTCTCCAAGAACCATCACCGCATCATCATGAGTGGGTAGAACTTCTGCCCGCACAGGTCGGGTGCCTGCGAGTGGCATTGGGCTTCCATCAGGATGAGTATCCCCAGCTGTATCAATCCCCCGAGGAGGAGTGTGGCCTCGGTATACATCTCTCACTCGAGTATGGGGCCCACCTCTTGCCAGCAAGACTTCCTCTTGAGCTCTCACCGCCTCGAAGACATAACCTATCGCCGTCCACACACTCCGAGTGGCAGGACTTACGTGATGATTAATAGTGGCGACCCGAAAAGGAATATTTCCGGATACAACCTCTGGAATCTCAGCATCTTGAGACAAAGAAATTTCCGAAGTATCCTCTAACAGTCCTAGATTGGTATATTGAACCTCCACTGCATCTCGTAACGCCTCCACCAACAATGCGCTGCTCATTCGTTCAAGAGTAAGTCGTTGATTCATCGCATGAACATAGCCCATTAAAGCTCTTGCCGCCGTTTGTCTTTCTCGGGCTCGCTCAATCGCACCTAAGCTCAAGGATCTTTCTAATCGATCTATTTGTATTCTTAAACCTCGAATTTCCTCTTCACTCAAAACCGTTCCGGCAGCCAAACCTCTCGCAAAGCTCGTGCGCTCGGCATCGGCCACCCTTGAGGACTGAGCCTGCTGTAAAGTTCTCAAACGCTCCTCAAAGTCTCTAGCTACTTGAGTTAAACGAGCCTGGTAGCGGACCTCAAGCGCTTCTAAATCAGTTCGAGGGACTAAAGATTCTACGTCTACCGTTTGAGCCGATACCTCCACCTCGGGTGCTGGAGCAGGGGCCGCATTTCCAACAGGAGATCCCACTTCTGCTGTCGCTTGATTTGTGCTCGCAAGCGCTGCTTCTTCGGCCCTTCTTCCCCCAGCAACCAATGCGCGTCCTTCTAAAGCATACATACTTTCTTCAATCGCAGTAGCTGGAGGAGGCCTATTCACCGCAGCCAGACGTGCATCTAAAAGTCTTTCGAATTCGGCACGAGCCGTGCGACGTGTTAACCACCAAGTGCCTCCTACTGCCGCGGCTCCTAGCGCAATAGTGCCCCAAGGAGTCTCGGATTGAGGAGCTTGCTGACCCTCCCTACAATCTCGAAGCGCAGTCGCCCACGAGGTGTTAACCGTCCGTGTCATATCCACGCAAGCGGCAGCGCGAAGGCCAAAACCTAAATTTGAAGCAGGATTTGTGCAGGAAGTCACTGCACTATTTCTTGGAAAATATTGAGCCGGAAAAACTAAAAGCCCTTGGGCAGTCGTATTAAAAGCACTTACTAAAATTTGATTTTCAGCACGCAAATCAAAAAGGTTGATATAACTTTTTATCGCCGGATCTTGATTGAGATAGCGCATAATTCCGACGGTGGCCCAGAGTTGAGCGGGTGCCGTCACATTCGCCGGAACGGCTTGGCCAAGACCTCGTCGATAGTGCAAAAAGCCTTCCCACCCTACTGAACTTACTTGTTGGCTAGAAAGTGCGACGCTAGGGTTATCGTTAAACCAAAGTT
>CAYWGE010000114.1:0-6204 GCA_964457215.1 uncultured Pseudomonadota bacterium | reverse complement strand
GCCGGTACCAGTCAATCCCTTAAGAATGAAAAAATGGCGCCAGGATATGATTAAAGTCTCAGTGGCTGGACCCATCTCAAATCTTATTTTAGCCCTGGCAACCTCTGGAGTTTTGTATCTTTTGTATTATTTAAACATTGATTATGAACCTTATGTCGGCGGTGTTCCGGTCCTGCACTATATGGTTTTATTAAATCTCGGCTTAGCTTTTTTTAATTTAATCCCTATTCATCCTTTAGATGGCGGTAAAGTTTTGGAAAATTTTCTTTCTCCCCGTTGGCGAGATACTTATAATGCCATCGCACACCAAGGGATTTGGATTTTGTTTGCCGCGTATTATTTTGGACTCTTTAAAGTCCTTGCGATTCCAGTGTATTTTGTTGCCCACTTTTTAATTCCAGGCTGAACTATGACGCAAAAAAAACGTGTTGTTTCGGGAATGCGCCCCACAGGTAAACTTCACCTAGGGCATTACCATGGGGTGCTTGAAAATTGGCTGAAGCTCCAAAACGATTATGAATGTTTTTTCTTTGTGGCGGATTGGCATAGTTTAACCACCGAATATGCAAACCCCTCCGTGATTCGTGAATCAAGCCGCGATATCTTAATCGATTGGCTGGCTGCGGGTTTGGATCCCGAAAAAACAGCTTTGTTCATTCAATCGCGTGTGCCCGAGCATGCCGAGCTTCATCTTTTGTTATCGATGATCACTCCCATCTCTTGGTTAGAGAGAGTTCCTTCTTATAAAGAACTCAAAAATGAGCTGAGCGATAAAGATCTCTCCACTTATGGGTTTTTAGGTTATCCGCTTTTACAAACAGCGGATGTAGCGATTTATCAGGCGAATGTAGTGCCGGTTGGACAAGATCAACTGGCTCATCTCGAGCTTTCTCGTGAAGTTTTAAGGCGCTTTAATCATCTGTATGGCGAAACATTTGTGCAGCCTCAGTCTTTACTCACCCATGCACCTAAGCTTTTGGGCACCGACGGACGAAAAATGTCTAAAAGTTATGGCAATGCGATTTCTCTTTCGGAAGATTTAGCGGTGGTCGAGAAAAAAGTGCTCACGATGATGACAGACCCTGCGCGAAAACGCCGCACCGATCCGGGTAATCCCGAAATTTGCCCGGTTTTTGATTATCACAAGATCTACACCTCTCCAGAAGAAGTGGCAAAAATCGACCAGGACTGCCGCAGCGCGGCAATCGGTTGTATCGATTGTAAAAAGATATTTTTGAAAGGCTTAATTCCCTTCTTGAAAGAACATCAAGAAAGGCGTAAAAAATTTGAACAAGCCCCCAAATTAGTGGATGAAATTGTTGAAGCGGGAGTCGCCAAAGCACGCAAAGTTGCTCAAACCAATCTCGCTTTGGTTTATGAGAGAATGGGACTTTAAGCATGCAACTCAATTCCTACAAGGTGAGTCTCCCTATTTTCGAAGGTCCCTTAGATCTTCTTTTGCATCTCATTCGCAAAAATGATGTTTCGATCGCCGATATTCCAATCTCTCTCGTTTTAGATCAATACCTTGAATATTTAAGTTTCATGCAAGAGCTCAATATTGATTTGGCCGGTGAATTTATTTTAATGGCGGCAGAGCTCACTCACATAAAATCTAAAACCTTGCTTCCTGATACCACGGCAGAAGAAGAGGAAGAAGGCGTAGACCCGCGCGCGGAGCTTGCTAAACGTCTTTTAGAATATCAACGCTTCAAAGACGCGGCCCAACTGCTTTCAAAGCGGGTTCAGTTGGGTCGAGAAGTTTTTGTGCGTTTGCAAGCCACAGAAGAAATTGAGCAAGACGACGAAGTGCTTCCAACCGATTCTTTTAAACTCATTACCGCTTTTAACGAGATTCTTAAAAAATTAAAGCCCGAGCGTTATCACGAAGTGGCCGTCGAGCGTCTATCGGTTACTCAGCGTATTTATGAATTGATGGAACGATTTGGCGCGGAATCTTCTCTTACTTTTGATTCACTCTTTGAAGGCCCTGTGAGCCGCAGCCAATGTATTGTGACGTTCTTAGCAGTTTTAGAAATGATGCGCCTCAAACTTATTCGAATTTGGCAAACCGAAGAGGGTGGAACCATTCATTTGTTTAAGAAAGAAGAGAGTAATGTAGAAAATGCAGCCATCGCATCTGAGTTTGACAAAACAGAAGGAACAGAAGGAACAGAAGGAGAGGAAGAGGTTCCTCAAGAGCCTACTCTACAATAACTATGAACCTAAATTCTTTAAAACCTATTGTTGAAGCCATCCTTTTTGTAAGTGAAGAGCCTCTTGATGCAGGAGAAATTCTTAAAACCATTCAGCGTGCAGAAGAGCAAATGGTCTCCCCGATTGCAGAGACCCTTCCCGAAATCCTAGAGGAGGGTGAAATTGCGACAGAGGAAGTGAGTGAAGTCAGCGCCCCTCTCTTTATTGAAGAAGTTGCGGAAAGTTCGGGGGCAGAAAATATCAGTGTTGAGGATCAACTTGCGTTAAAGCAAGAAGCTGAGGATGAAAAGCTCACGCGGTCGGATATTCAGCAGGCGATTAACGAGCTTGCCCAAGATTATCAAGTTCAAGGAAAGGGCTTCGAATTAGTGAATGTAGCCCACGGTTTTCAATTTAGAACGCGGGTGGAGTTGGCCCCTTATATTAAAGCGATGAACAAAGTGAGTGCCACTCGTCTTTCCCAAGCGTCTCTCGAAGTGCTGTCGATGGTGGCATATCGTCAACCCATCATTCGTGCTGAAATTGATGAGCTTCGCGGGGTAGATTCCGGTGGCGTGCTTAAAACGCTGCTTGATAAAGATTTAGTAAAAGTTGTGGGGAAAAAAGAAGAACCGGGTAAGCCGTTACTTTACGGAACCACCGAAAAATTTTTAGAGATCTTTAGCTTAAGAGGCTTGCAAGATCTGCCCACTTTAAAAGATTTAAAACAGATCGAAGAAGAAATGCATCAAGCGCCTGTGGCCGGTGCCATGGTAGATCTTGAACAAGATTATTTTGAAGAATCTGAGACTCAAAGCTTCAATCAAGATTTTGCAGCACAACTTCAAGTGGCGGAGCGCGAAGAAAAAGAGGCCTTTGAAGAGCTAGATCAAAGTTTAAAAGATTTAGAAGGGCTCGAAACGCGCGTGCTCGAGGCATTTTCAAAAAAAGAAGACTTGGCTAATCCTCCTGACGAAAATCTTCCATGAGCCTTTTGCGTCTGCAACATTTTTTGGCGAAAGCCGGGGTCGCTTCACGTCGTGAATCCGAAAAACTCATTCTCCAAGGGAAAGTGAGTGTGAATGGAGAGATCGTTTACAAACTCGGTACTCAGGTGAATCCCGAAACCGATAAGGTTTGTTTTCGAAATAAGCCGCTCTTTTTAGCTCCTGAAAAAATTTACATCCTTTTCAATAAACCCCGCGGGGTGATTGTTTCAAAGAAAGACCCGCAAAGAAGAAAAACAGTTTTTGACTGTATTCCTAATCTGCATCCCTCGGTCAACACCGTAGGGCGCTTAGATTATGATTCGGAAGGCTTGCTTATCCTTACTAATGATGGCGATCTCGCGCACCGTTTAACCCATCCTTCTTCCGAGATTAAAAAAGAATATGAAGTTGAATTGGATCAAATGCCTGAACCTGAGAGCATCCAAGAATTAGAAAAAGGGGTGCTTTTAGAAGAGGGCAGAACCGCGCCGGCACGAATCCGAAAAATAAAAAAAGAAAAAGGCATTTGGTTTTCGGTGGAAATCCATGAGGGTAAAAAACGCCAGGTGCGGAAGATGCTCGAATGGGCAGGGTGTGGAGTTTTGCGCTTGGTTCGTGTCCGTATTGGCAGTTTAAAGTTGGGAGATCTCCCATTGGGAGGGTATCGGGAGCTTAATCCTGCCGAAATTGAAGGACTTGGGTGATCACGTGCCTCAGAAAATAAAAAACCCAACTTAAAATTCTTAAGTTGGGTTTGATTGCGGGGGTGGGATTTGAACCCACGACCTCGAGGTTATGAGCCTCGCGAGCTACCAGGCTGCTCTACCCCGCGCCAATGCATTTCATTTTAAATGGCAGATGCTGCGTTTCTCTTCGCTCATCTCGCCTTGCAATTCATCCATTTAAAATGAAATGAAAAGTTTATTTCTATAACTGATAAAGATCGATTCGCTTTTTCTTCAATGCTCTCTACTTCTTTTTCTTTCATCTTAACAAGTTTTAACTTTTTTTAAGTTTCTTGTCACCGCTCTGCGTCTTCTTACTTTATTTTTTTTATCAGAGATCTTTTTGCATAAAAAATGAATTCATTTCGGATGCAAGACGGAAAATGCTTCTACAGTGAGTGTTAGATGTTTGTCTATGAAAATATTTTAGCGATAAATTTGCAAAATAATTTCGATCTTGGACTTTTATTTCAAGAAAAGGTCGGTGAGTGTGAGAGTTTTTGATCTAAAATTTACACAAATTTAGTATAATTTAATAAAATCGTTTGACGGTGTCGCATAAATCAATTAATATTAAGCAATGTTTGGTTGATGTGAAAAAACAAATAATAAGGAGGGTATCCAATGGCTACCAAGAAGAAAAAGAAAGCCGCTAAGAAAAAACCCGCTGCAAAAAAGAAAAAGAAATAGTGGCTCTTCAAAAGATGTAATCAAAACCCTGGAAGCAAAAGCTCCCAGGGTTTTTGATTTTCTGGAGCCCAAAGTATAAATTTTTCTACACCAGGTCAGCTATTCCCATTGTTTTCTTCGGCGCTAACCAAAAAATCAAATCGCCTGCCTTTGAATTTATCCAATTTATTAAGACTATTTCTTAATTGCTAAATCTCCTCTCTTTGAATAGACAGCTTTTCCTTATGCTTCGAAAAATATTTTTTGGTTTTCTCTTATTTGTATCCACTTCTGTGTTCGCCACAGATCAACCTTTGCAAAACCGAGTCGAAACATTTCGTTTAAAAAACGGCATGACCTTTTTGCTCGTGCGGCGGGAGGGGCCTCCGGTTTTTGCAGGCTACATTCGAGTAAAAGTAGGGGGCGTTGATGAGGTCGAAGGAAAAACAGGTATTGCCCATCTCTTAGAACATATGGCCTTTAAAGGAACCCCCACTATTGGAACCAAAAATTACGCCGAAGAAAAGAAAGTCCTAGCCGCAATTGAAACGGTAAGTCAGGAGATTGCTACAAAAACAAAAGAAGGCAAAGAATCTAGCCCAGAAGTCCAGGCGCTCTCAAAAAAATTAAAAGAATTACAGAAAAAAGCAGAAGAGTATGTGGTGAAAGAGGAGTTCTCGCGTATTTATAATCGCAATGGTGCTTCGGATTTGAATGCAACCACCTCCAAAGATGTGACCAGTTATTTTGTCGAACTTCCTGTCAGTAAATTAGAACTGTGGGCTTACTTAGAGTCGGAGCGCTTAAAAAATCCAGTATTCCGAGAATTTTATTCGGAGAGGGATGTTGTTCAAGAAGAGCGCCGCATGCGGGTAGACAATCAACCTTTTGGGAAAAATTTAGAGCTCACCTTGATCAAAGCCTACGAAAAAAGCCCTTTTCGCTTTCCATTGATTGGATACGAAAAAGATATTCAAAATCTTACCGCGACTGATCTCGCAGAGTTTTATAAAAAATATTACATTCCTCAACGCATGGTGGGTGCCGTAGTAGGAGATATTGATATCGCCGAAACTAAGAAGATTTTGACCCAATATTTTGGCGATATCCCTGCTGGGAAAGTATTACCGGATTTAAAAGATCCAGAACCTCCTCAAAAAGAAGAAAAACGCCAATGGGTTTCGTTTGATGCACGCCCGAATGTAATGGTGGCGTTCCACAAACCCAGTCTCCCTAATCGCGAAGACTACGTTTTTGATTTGATCAGCCAAGTTTTATGTGAAGGAAGGACTTCTAGGCTCTATAAAACTTTAGTGATTCAGAAAAAGATGGCGCAAAGCGTCTCTTGTGATTCTTCGACTCCCGGTTCGCGTTTAGGGAACCTTTTCTTTATCTATGCTTCTCCTTTAGGAAACTACACAACCGCCGATGTAGAGAAAGCAATCGAAGAGGTTTTAGAAAATTTCAAAAAACATCCTATTACCGACCAAGAATATCAACGCGCGCTGCATCAACTGAGCGCAGATCTTATCTTTCGGATGGATTCAAACTCTGGATTAGCTTCTGATTTAACTTTTTCGCAAATCGTCGCTGGAGATTGGAGATATCTTTTTACGCATTTAGAA
>CAYWGE010000113.1:0-6220 GCA_964457215.1 uncultured Pseudomonadota bacterium | reverse complement strand
CTGTCGATAATGATGTTCGAAATTTAATTGGAAAAACTTGTTATAAAGTTTTTGCGGGGCATTCGGAACCTTGCCAAGGCTGTCCATTGCCTTTCACGTGGAAATCAATGCATTCGGCGAGCTCTCCGATTGAGAAATGTAAAGATGGTCGGGCCTATCAAGCCGTGAGTTTTCCGTTAAAGGGTAAGCAAAAAGACCTGGATTTATTTATTCTTCAATACCGCGATGTTCGCGAAGAGCGTCAGCTTCAATCGCGACTCATTCAAACGGAAAAAATGGCGGCTTTGGGGGTGTTATCGGGAGGGGTGGCCCACGAGATTAATAATCCGCTCAGTGGGGTTTTAGCATTTGCTCAACTGGCTCTAGCTCAAACGGAGAAAGGCTCCCAGATCTATCAAGACATCCAAGAAATTGAAAAATCGGCCTTACGCTGCAAAAAAATTGTAGAAAATCTACTCGAATTTTCGCGCCAATCTTCATTCGAAGAAAAAGAAGAAATTGAAGTGAGTGAGGTCTTGCGTCGTGTTTTACCCCTCTTGAAAATTCAGGCCAAGGAGGCGGGAGTTTTTTTAGAAACCCATGTAGATTCTACACTCCCTAAAATAATGGTGAATCCCAATCAAATCGAACAGGTTTTTTTGAATTTAAATAGTAATGCCTGCCATGCAACCTCTCAAGGAGGTAAAATTAAGATCTCGGCCAATCAAGAAGACGAAGAAATGATCCGTATTGATTTTGCCGATACGGGCGTTGGAATCAAAAAACAAGATTTATCCAAAATCTTTGATCCTTTCTTTACCACTAAAAAAATTGGTTCAGGCACGGGATTAGGTCTTTCGATCACTTATAGTCTCATTCAAGATCATGGTGGGCGTTTAGAAGTAGAGAGCGAAGAAAATGTAGGCACGACGTTTCGAATTTTTTTGCCTGTATCAGTTCCTTTAAAAGTCGAAAAAACAAAAACGGGGTTTGAAAATTATTCATGAAAGAACGAATTCTTATTATTGATGATGAACTCTCTCTTTTAAAAGCGCTGGAGCGGTTTTTAAAGGATTTAGGCTACGAAGTTTTAACTGCTTCTACCTACGATGCTGCATTGGTGCAGCTTTCAAACGGGACAATCCATGCGGCGCTCATCGATCTAAAACTCGCAGAAAAAAGCGGAATTGATTTGCTCAAAGACATTAAAAAACTTCAGCCCCATGCAAGTTGTTTGATGATGACCGGCTATGCCACTGTGGATTCGGCGATTGAAGCAATCAAGTGCGGTGCATTTCATTATCTTACCAAGCCCTTTCGTTTAGAAGATGTTGAGAATCTTTTGAAGCAGGCCTTAGAAACCGAGAAGGTAAAACAAGAGAATCAGATTCTTAAAAAACAATTAGAATCACGAGATAATGTCAAAAAAATCGTCGGACTTTCTGAGGGGATGAGCGAAGTCTATCAGTTGATTGATAAAGTGGCCGATACCGATTCTACCATTTTGGTTTTGGGGGAGTCTGGAACTGGTAAAGAGCTCGTTGCAAAAGCTATCCATTATAAAAGTCGTCGTGCGAGCAAACCCTTGATCACTGTCAATTGCGGGGCGATTCCTGAAGAGCTGCTAGAATCTGAGTTGTTTGGTCATATGAAGGGCGCTTTTACTGGAGCTGTGGCGACCAGGCCCGGACGGTTTCAAAGTGCCGATGGCGGCACCATCTTTCTGGACGAAATTGGGGATATGTCTTTGCGCTTGCAGGTTAAACTTTTAAGAGTTTTACAGGAAAAACGTTTTGAGCCCGTAGGCTCGAACAAAACAGTCGAAGTCGATGTGCGGATTATCGCAGCGACTAACAAAGATCTTGAAAAGGCAGTGGCTGAAGGTGCTTTCCGTGAAGATCTTTATTATCGTTTGCATGTAATTCCCATCCGAATTCCTGCTTTGCGTGAGAGGCTGTCGGACATTCCGCTCTTGGCAGAGTATTTTTTAAAACAATCTTTAAATCCTTCGTCGACTCTCAAGCTTTCTGCCAAGTCGTTCAATGTGCTTAAATCCTACGCTTGGCCAGGTAATGTGCGTGAATTAGAAAATCTCATTGAAAGATTAGTCATTTTAAAGAAAGAAGGAGAAATCCTACCTGAAGATCTGCCTACAAAATTTGTGCAGGGAGGAAGCGGAAAGTTAACCACGGAACTGATCATTCCGAATGAAGGAGTGAATCTCAAAGAATTAGTGGAGGAGTTTGAAGACCAACTGATTCTTCAGGCGCTTGAAAGAACAGATTGGAATAAAAACCGCGCGGCAAGTTTATTAAAGCTTAATCGCACGACGCTGGTTGAAAAAATAAAAAAGAGGGGACTCGATTCAGGTCATTGATCTTTTTTTTGTTTATCGGTGGACAGAAAAAAGATCTCTTAAAAAATTAAGGAGAACCTATGGTCGCCAAGACTGACTTTCTCATGGTGGATGATGAAAGTAGTGTGGCTGAGATTTTTAAACGAATTGCAAAGGAAGAAAAATGGTCGATAGAGCATGTCGATACTGGGTATAAAGCGCTCCATTTTTTGGCAGAACATCCTCCTTTAGTAATTGTGCTCGATGTGCATTTGCCAGGCTTAGATGGGTTTCAGATTTTGGAATATGTGCGGGCAAATTGCCCTGATACAGAAGTAGTAGTGATTACGGGGCTAGCGAAGATCGAAGACTCGGTGAAGGCATTGAAAATGGGTGCCTTTGACTATCTTACCAAACCTTTTGATAATCTTGAAATCGTGCGTTCATGTTTGAGGCAGGCTTATGAAAAAGCCCAGCTTAAAAGTAGGCTCCATTATTTTGAAACCGATGAGTCCTCTCAAGGATTTCAAGGAATCTTGGGTCGTTCTAAGCCCATGCAAGATATCTATCACACGATTCAAAGTGTCTCTAGCTCGGCCGCATCCGTTTTGATTATGGGAGAATCTGGCACCGGTAAAGAAAGGGTAGCTAAGGCAATCCACCAAACCAGTTTAAGAAAAGATAAACCTTTTGTGGTGATTAACTGTAGCGCTATTCCCGAGGGGCTACTTGAGAGTGAATTGTTTGGGCATGTGCGCGGGGCTTTTACGGGAGCTTTAAGTGATAAGCGTGGTTTATTCGAGGAAGCGGGCGAGGGGACCGTTTTTTTAGATGAAGTGGGTGAGATTCCCCTTTCGATTCAGGTGAAGCTTTTGCGGGTATTGCAAGAAAAAGAAGTGCGGCGTGTGGGGGGAAACGAAACAATTTCTGTGAATGTTAGAATTATCGCAGCGACCCATCGCGATCTGACGGATCTCATTTCGAAAGGACAATTTCGAGAAGATTTGTATTATCGGTTAAATGTAATCGGAATCCATTTGCCGCCACTGAGAGAACGAAGAGAAGATATCCCGCTTTTGGCGCACTCTTTCTTGAAAAAATATGCCAAACGGATGGACCGGGAGATTCACGAGATCTCAAGCGATGCCTTGCAACTTTTGCAAAATTATATTTGGGTAGGTAATGTGCGTGAATTAGAAAATGTGATTGAACGTTGTGTTGTGCTTTCGGACGGGAATAGTATTCAGGTGAAGGATTTGCCGCCTAAGCTGAATACACGAAATTTTTATTTTCCGGATATTCCTAAAACAGAACTCACCGAACTCACTTATCAAGAAGCAAAAGAACGGGCGCTGGAATTTTTTAATAAAACTTATCTAAAATATTTACTCGAACAAAGCGGTGGCAATATCTCGATTGCGAGTTTACGCGCTGGAATGGATCGAAGTAACTTTAAGAAAATTATTCGAAAGTATGAGATTGATTTAAAAGAATTTAAAATCTCAGATATTCCATAGAATGATAAATTGAAAATACTATGTCTCCTCCTCATCTCTATCTGGTTATTTTAGCGGGCGGTAGTGGAACCCGACTTTGGCCACTTTCTCGTAAAAGTTTCCCAAAACAATTTCTAAAAGTGGGCGAGAAAGAAAGTTTGGTGCGCGCTACGGCGACGCGCTGCGTGCCTTTGGCGGATTTAAATCAAACCTATATCGTGTGTGGGAGCGATCATTTAGATTTGATGAAAAGAGAATTCCCAGAGCTTGATTCTTCTCACTTTTTACTGGAACCCTGCGCTCGAAATACTGCTGCGGCGATTGCCTTTGCCGCTTATACCCTTTTTAAAAAAGACCCCGAGGCTATTTTGGCAGTGCTCCCTGCCGATCATAAAATTTTAAATCGCGAATCTTTTCAAGCGCTACTCCAACAAGGTGCAGAATTTGCGCAAAACTCCGATGCTCTGGTGACTTTAGGGATTTCTCCTCAGTTTCCGGCAACGGGCTATGGATATATTCAGCAGGGCGAGAAGATTGACGGAACTAAAGCTCCCCTTTACCGAGTCAAACAATTCCAAGAAAAACCTGATTTGAAAACCGCCGAAAGCTATTTACGCTCTGGGAATTATTTGTGGAATAGCGGCATGTTTATTTGGAAGGCCTCCACCTATTGTAAAGCCTACCAAGCGCTTTTGCCTAAGGATGCGGCCTTATGGGAGACGGTTAAGTCCAACCCAGATCTTGAGAAAATTTATCCTCAGCTCACTTCGATCTCGGTTGATTATGCGATTCTTGAAAAATATAAAAATGTTGTCGTGATTCCCTCGGCCTTTGATTGGGATGATGTGGGCTCTTTGCAATCATTGGCTCGCTATTATGCGCATGATGCTGCACAGAATTCATTTCAAGGAGATGTAGCAACGGTCGATGCCTCGGGAAATTTACTCTTAAGCGATCAAGGCGTTGTGGCTTGCTTAGGAGTCGAAAACTTGATTGTGATTCGCCAAGGGGATGCAGTGTTGGTGTTGCCAAAAGAGCGATCCGAAGAAGTGAAAAGTCTTCTTGAAGAAATAAAGCAAAAGGGGTTGGGGAAATATTTATAAAGTTCCTCCCTTTAAAAAGGGAGGTTGGGAGGGATTTTCTAATAAGAAAGTACCTTCATAAGGATGCTGATTGTAAAATCCCCCTTAATCCCCCTTTTACAAAGGGGGAGAAATATGAGTTATAAGTTGTATAATGAAACTTCTTTCAGACTTCCTCCAATCCTCCAAAACCGAATGGCAAAATAAGAAGCCAGGTCTGGAACGTATCCAGAAAGCGTGTGAGCTCTTTAACCATCCTGAAAAAAAAATTCCTTCCATTCATATTGCAGGCACCAACGGCAAAGGTTCGACCGCTGCAATGCTGCAGTCCATTCTGACAGAAGCCGGTTACAAGGTAGGCTTATTTACTTCGCCACATTTGGTGCGAGTCAACGAACGCTTCCGAATCGGGAATGAAGAAATTTCAGATGAAGAGTTGGAAGAGATTTTGAATTCTATCCAAGTAAAAATCCCCCTTTCTCCCCCTTTACATAAGGGGGATAGGGAGCATTTGTCTTTCTTCGAACTCTGCACCCTCATCGCCTTCCTTTATTTTGCAAAACATCAAGTCGATCTAGCTGTGATCGAAGTAGGGTTAGGCGGGAGGCTCGACTCCACGAATGTTATCACTCCTCTTATTTCAGTCATCACCGAAATTGGTTTGGATCACACTGAAGTGTTAGGAAATTCCATCGCTGAGATTGCACGCGAGAAGGCGGGCATTATTAAACCCGGAGTTCCGGTTGTTTGTGGTGCGACAAAACTCGTTGCAGTGCAGGTGATTCAAGAGCTCGCCGGAAAAAATAAATCGGAATTTTTCCTTGTAGGGGCGATTCATGAATCGCCCCTACAGTATTCATTGAAATTGTTAGGCCCTCATCAAAAACAGAATGCGGCGATTGTGCTTCAAACACTGAAAGTCTTGAGAGAGAAGGGCTGGAAGGTTTCCGAGCATTCCATTCGAAAAGGATTTCAGAATCTGCGTTGGCCCGGGCGTTTGGAGATTGTGAGTGAAGATCCTCTCATTATTTTGGATGGGGCGCATAATAAAGATGGGATGGAGGCGTTAGTCAAGGCTCTGACCTCACCCCAACCCTCTCCTTATCAAAGGAGAGGGGGGGTCTTTTGGAAAATCCTCTTCAGCGCCGCTTCCGATAAGAATGTGGGAGAGATGTTGAAAACTTTATCTCAAATTTCTTCGGAAATTACTTTGTGTGAAATGGAAAGTTCGCGTTCGATCAATCCTGTCTTAATTCAGAAACAGTATCCTGAGCTTCCATTGGAGAATGGAGGAAAAGGAAAAGAGGCTTTTTTGAATGCGAAGAAAA
>CAYWGE010000112.1:5948-6226 GCA_964457215.1 uncultured Pseudomonadota bacterium | reverse complement strand
CCACCACTCCTGCATACATAGTCGCATTTAAAATCGCGAAAACTTGAAAGACAAAATCGGGCGAAATGAGGCCGGATGGGGTCATTAAAACCAAACAAGAAAACACCCCAAAAAGCCAAACTAAACTTAAATCTTCTGAAGACTTACGTTTATAAATCCGAAGTATTAGAGGAATATTAAAAAAAGGCAGGGCAACCGAAGCCAAAAGCCCCATCCAGATAAAAAAATTACTCGTTTTCATATAAGATTTCCTTCTTAATAAATTTCATCCTATAACA
>CAYWGE010000112.1:4530-5938 GCA_964457215.1 uncultured Pseudomonadota bacterium | reverse complement strand
GTTAGGGATTGCACCTCACATTTAAGAAGTTTATGGAGGAAAGGTGCTAATTTTTAATGAGCACTGTCGTACTCATTAAAAATTGAAATGCTATATAACAAGAAAATATGAAAACTAAATTTCTTGTCGGGGGTGATCTCGACGGTTTTTTTGGCTTATTCATCGATAATCTCTTACAGCTTATGCTCATTGTAACGTTGGGTAAAGCAGTATGCGGGTTTCCCTCCGAATTTATTACTCATAAAATTTTACCGGGTGCGGCTGTTTCTATTTTAATGGGAAACATTTTCTATTCTTGGCAGGCCTACAAACTTTCTAAAAAAACCGGAAGAACCGACGTGACGGCCCTGCCCTACGGAATCAATACCGTAAGTTTAATTGCCTTTATATTACTGGTGATGGGCCCTGTTTATCAGCGCACTCAGGATTTAACACTCACTTGGCAAGTGGGGCTTTTCGCGTGTTTCATGAGCGGGATCTTAGAAACTTTGGGATCTTTTCTGGGAGATTTTTTGCGTAGGCACACTCCCCGCGCCGCCCTTCTATCTTCTTTGGCGGGCATCGCACTCACCTTTATCGCGATGGGATTTGTCTTTCAGATTTTTTCAAATCCGATTTTAAGTTTGCTCCCTTTGATGATTATTTTACTCGCTTATAGTTCGGGAATCCGTTTGCCGTTCGGCATTCCCGGAGGGTTCGCGGCGGCCGTCGTAGGTTGCCTCTTGGCCTGGGTCTTAAGAGCCCTCGGGTATCCTTATTTTCAACCTTTGATGGATCCCTACTATTTTGGGATTCATCTTCCGGAAGTATCGATTTTTCCCTTATGGGATTTTTTAAAACGCGGAGAAGGCTGGGAATACATGAGTGTGATTCTTCCGATGGCCTTATTCAATTTAATAGGTTCTCTGCAAAATTTAGAAAGTGCAGAAGCAGCGGGCGATAGCTACCCTACTAAACCCTGCTTACTGGCCAATGGCTTTTGCAGTATTATCGCCGCGTGCTTAGGATCGCCTTTCCCTACCACTATTTACATTGGTCATCCCGGGTGGAAGGCAATGGGCGCTCGCAATGCATACTCCCTGCTTAATGGAGGAGTAATTAGCTTACTCTGCGCGGTAGGGGGAATTACTCTCATTTTAAAAATTGTTCCTTTAGACGTGACTTTAGGAATTTTATTGTGGATCGGCCTTGTCATGACCGCACAAGCTTTTCAAGAAATTCCTCGCAAACACGCTCTGGCTGCAGCTTTAGGACTCATCCCCTCTCTGGCTGCCTGGGCACTTTTTTTAATTGAGAATGTGGTCGTAAAAAATGGTCAAACTCTATGGAGTTTTTTTGCAAAATTTGGAACCGAACTTTCTCTCAAAGGAATTTTTGCCCTCAATCAAGGTTTTTTACTTTCTTCTAT
>CAYWGE010000112.1:0-4520 GCA_964457215.1 uncultured Pseudomonadota bacterium | reverse complement strand
CTCGATCTTAGTCTTCTTAATTGAAAAAGATTTTTTAAAGGCTGCTCTCTGGAGTGGCGTCGCCGCTTTATTTTCGGCCATTGGGCTCATCCATGCCTATACCTTAACTGAACAAGGCTTAGAAAATAATTTTGGTCTCTGGGCCGCGCCCGAGTTTGTCATTGCCTATGGGTGCGCCGGATTATTTTTTTGGGGAATGTCTTATTATAAAAAAGAGCAAGTGAATAAATAGCCTTTAGAAGTTGTGAAGGGTATTAAATCCAAGCTGCCTCGCAATGAGAGCTTGTTTTTCGTCGAGAGTTAGAAAGCTAAGGTTTTTCTTTTCGGGATCTAGATAAAGAGCGCATGCGATATGATAGGCATCTGCTCCCCGACAATAGCCTTTTGAAAAAATCTCTTCGTACTCTTTCTGGAGTGATTGTTCTGGAAACACAAGAGCAACCGGATTTAGAAAAGAGCTCGCTAGAGAAAGCTCTATGGATTCTCGTTTTGCGGTCGCAAAAATTTCAGCTTCAATCAAATGGCCACTATAAAGCTGCTTAGCTCTACTTAAAGTTTTACGAATCTGCTTAGAATTTTTTTCTTCTAGAAGAAGAGCAGCGATCACAGAAGAATCGACATAGAAAGCTTTCAATCTCTATCCTCCAAGAAACGTTTTAATCCTCCCGGGCGGACAACACCTTTCGGGAACTTCAGCTTAGAGCGAGCTGAAGCAATCCTTCCATGAGTGACCAAGCGTTCAATCCGTGTTTTAAAATCTTCGGAAGCTTGATAAGGGATTAGGCGAGCGACAGGCTGACCCCGATCAGTCACTAAAATCTCGCCGCCTTTCCTAACACGCTTTAAAAGCTTGCTTAAATGAGTCTTTGTTTCGTAAATGGAATAAGACAACATAATCTAACTATTATACAGTTACTTAACCAACTTGGTCAAGTTCATTTTCCTCATGCCCTTTGCCTATTATAAAAAACTTTCTCCACTCCAAAAAAAAATTTATCAACAAAGCGCTCAGGCAAGTATATATCTCTCAAAAACAGAAGTCTTTGAAACTGTCCTGGCCGATTTAGAGGAAGTTTTAGCCCGGGGAGACCGCGAGAAAACAGAAGAGAAATTACAGCAACTCACCCGGTATCTTTGTGAAATTTTGCAGGTAAGCCCGGCAAAGGTAAGAGTTTTAGAAAGACGCCCCTCGGCCCGTTGGGGCGAGCTACATGGTTTGTATCAGCGTGCTCCGGGCAGAATGCCTCTCATTACCGTTTGGATGCGCACCGCCAAACAAACTCGTGTGGTCGCTTTTCGCACTTTTTTAAGAACTGCCCTTCATGAAATTCTTCATCATTTGGATTACACCTATTTCAAATTAAAAAATTCTTACCATACAGAAGGATTTTACCGTCGGGAATCGAGTTTAATGAAGCAATTATTAGGCAATTAACGAACCTTGAAATCGGAAAAAAATACTTTATAGTTAAGCTATGCAAAATTTTTTAGATCTTTGTAAGCAGACCTCTTCAATGTTGCCTGACCTTAGCTCCATCAAAAAGGTTTTTGCAGATTCTGCATTGAATAAAAATATCGAAATTATTGCAGCAAATCTTGATCAAGTCTTTGAAGTTTTTACCCCTCAAACTTTTAATTCAAGTCCCGTACAAAATAGCTTTAAGGCAATCACTTGGAATATCGAACGTGGGAAAAATTTAGAATCTGTACTCCACATTTTAAAGACTCATTCTCTCCTACAAAATGCAGATTTTCTCTTTTTAACCGAAGTCGATTGGGGAATGCTTCGCTCTGGCAATAAAAATATTGCAGCCGAGATTGGAAAAGCTCTTAACTATCATTCTTATTTCGCACCAAGCTATTATAATTTAACACAAGGACACGGATCCGAAAGAATAGGACTCGGTAAAAATGAAGAAGGATTGCATGGAAAAGCCTTACTTTCCCGTTTTCCCCTTCAAAACCTACGTTTAATCCCAATGCCCAATGCCACGGATAAATTACATTCAAAAGAGGCCCGGATTGGCCAAAAACGAGCACTTATTGGAGAGTTCCATAAAAACGGAAGTGCCATACAGTTGGCCTGCGTCCATCTTGATGCTTTTTCTTCTCCACAGACAAGAACCCAACAACTTCGGCAGGTTCTACAAGAGCTTTCACCTCATTATTTTTCACTTTTAGGAGGTGATTGGAACACCAACACCTTTAATACGACCCGTAGCCTCTCTCTTTTTAAAGATATCTTAGTAACCCTAGTGAAACCGGGCCCTCGCCGGATGGTAAGCAAACATTTTCCAGAGCCCAATATTCACTTTGATAAACATCTTTTTGCCGCGCTCGAACAATGGGGCTTTGACTACGAAAGCCTCAATGAAAAAGCTCGAGGTACCTTTGATTTATTTTTCAACGATGCAGAACTCGGCAAAATGGCTGAGGATCAATACCCGCGCTGGATGATTCATTTTATCCATAAAATTCTAAAAAAGTTGGGCGGGGACATTAGCCTAAAACTCGATTGGTTTGCTGGAAAAAATCTAAAAGCAATTCAGAAAAAAGTAATTCCTCTAAAGTCTTTAGATTACTCCCCTCATTTAAGACCTAGTGATCATCACCCTGTCTATCTTGAGTTTGAAATGGATGCGCCATGAGTGAGAAAATCGATGCAATTATCTTAGGCGCTGGAGCTGCGGGATTATTCTGCGCCAAAGAGATTGCTCAACAAGGGAAAAAAGTTTTGATTCTTGAGCACAATGATCGCCCTGGAAAAAAAATATTAATTTCGGGTGGAGGCCGTTGCAACTTCACCAACCTCCACTCTTCTCCAAATGATTTCATTTCGGAAAATCCTCATTTTTGCAAATCCGCTCTAGCTCGCTTTCAGCCGCAAGACTTCCTCAAATGGGTAGAACAAAATCACATTTCGTATTTTGAGAAAAAAGAGGGCCAACTTTTTTGCGAACGTTCCTCGAAAGAGATATTAAACCTTCTGCTTCAAAGCTGCACAAATGCGAAAGTAGAAATTATTCTCAAGTGCTCGATTGAAAAAGTTTCACAAAAACCAGCCGGATTTGAAGTTGAGACTTCTCAAGGTATTTTCCAAGCGTCTTACCTAATTGTAGCCACCGGAAGCCTCTCCTATCCTCAGCTTGGAGCAAGCCCGCTAGGATTTGAAATTGCGGAACAGTTTGGAATAAAGGTCATTCCACCTTCAGCGGCTTTGGTTCCTTTTGTTTTAAAACCTCCAGATCAAAAACAATGGTGCAGCTTAAGTGGAGTTTCTTTGGACGTAGAGGTAAAAGTAAAAACTAAGACAATCCGCGATGCGCTGCTCATTACCCATCGTGGCTTCAGCGGCCCTGCCATTTTGCGTATTTCTTCTTTTTGGAAAGCGGGTGAAACAATCGAAATCGATCTCTTACCTCAGCTCAACTCCAATCCTTTTCCAGGCTTTAAGAAAAAGGGCGATTCCCGTGAATTAAAAAATAGGCTGGGAGATTTTTTTCCAAGACGTTTTGCCGAAACTTGGTGTGAAGTTCATTTTCCTTCTCAGCCTCTTTGCGATTTATCCGGCGAGGATTTAGAGAAAATATTTTATCAATTAAAACATTGGAGCTTCATTCCACAGGCCACAGAAGGTTATGCCAAAGCAGAAGTGAGTCGAGGAGGAATTAATACTAACGAGCTCTCTTCAAAAACTCTCGAATCGAAAAAAGTTCCAGGCCTTTATTTTATTGGAGAAGTAGTGGATGTCACCGGAGATCTCGGCGGACACAACTTTCAATGGGCTTGGGCATCGGCCTTTGCATGCGCGGAAGGTATTATTCAAAAGGACAACAAACAGTAAACCGCCACAAAATGAGCACTAGCCCCTCCCACCACAAACAAATGCCAAATTTCATGGAAACCAAATTTACCAGGAACGGGATTGGGTCTCTCTAAATAGTAGATAATGGCGCCTATCGTAAAAAATAATCCGCCTCCCAAAAGAATGCCAGGGATTTTCCATCCGGACTTTACATACAGAGGATAAATTACCAAAACACCCGACCATCCCATTAAAATAAATAATCCCAGAATCATCACCTTGGGTAAGTTTGGGAAAAATCCTTTTAAGCAAATCCCTAGAATTGCCAAAGCCCACATCGCCCCTAAAAGGAAATAGCCCCATTGATTGGGAAGAACGATTAAACAAAAGGGAGTAAAAGTGCCGGCAATCATCACAAAGATAGCGAAATAATCAATTTGTCTGAGATAATGTTCCAATTTTTCAGAGCCATCCACGCCGTGATGAAGGGCGCTCGAGGTAAAAAGAAGGATCGCACTCACGCCATAAATTCCGAAACCCCAGGCATGCCAGTGAGAACCCGCAAGGATTGCTTTTTTCACTAAGAGGAATGTTCCGATGCAGGCCAAAACCGCTGCAAAGCCCGAAATGAGGGTATTGTAAACCTCATCGGTCACATGAACACTTCCATCTTTGCTGAGCCTTCTCTCGGAGAAAGCCATTGAATTCAAGCGTT
>CAYWGE010000111.1:0-6311 GCA_964457215.1 uncultured Pseudomonadota bacterium | reverse complement strand
CGAGAGCCAAATCATTTTAGTTGCAACGATTTTTAAGCCTGCTTTTTCAAAGCGAGACAAACATTCACCTACTACATTTTTTGCAACTCCATCGGGTTTAATAATCGATAAGGTTTTTTCAATAGCCATAAATAAATCCTCCGTTGATTCCCTCTTAAGATTAGGATGAATAAACTTCTTTTAATGCATTTCCAATTTCGGCAATGGTACGGGCAACTCTTACACCTGCGGATTCTAATGCAGAGATTTTATCTTTTGCCGTTCCTTTACCCCCGGCGATAATTGCACCGGCGTGCCCCATTCTTTTTCCTTCAGGGGCGGAAATCCCAGCAATAAATCCTGCCATTGGTTTCTTAATATTTCTTTTAATATAGTCGGCCGCTTCTTCTTCAGCAGAGCCTCCGATTTCACCTATCATGACAATCGCTTCAGTGGCAGGGTCTTCGTTAAAAAGCTTTAAGCAATCGATAAAATTAGTTCCATTGACCGGATCGCCTCCGATTCCGATACAGGTCGATTGTCCGAGTCCCATTTTGGTCACTTGATCCACGGCTTCATAGGTTAAAGTTCCTGAACGTGAAACAACCCCTACTTTACCAGGGCGATGGATATGCCCAGGCATAATTCCAATTTTGCATTCACCGGGAGTAATAATTCCAGGACAATTGGGTCCAATCAACCGAGTTTTCTTACCCTGCATATAGCTTTTTACTAAAATCATATCGTTGACAGGGATTCCCTCGGTAATACAAACCACCAGATCAAGGTCGGCATCGACCGCCTCACGAATCGCGGCCGCAGCAAATTTGGGGGGGACATATATAACAGAAACATTGGCGCCTGTTTTTTCTTTGGCGTCTTTTACCGAGTTAAAAATGGGAATTCCTTCAAAATCTTGTCCGCCTTTTCCAGGAGTTACCCCCGCAACCATCTGAGTGCCATAGGCCTTACATTGCTGAGTGTGGAATTGTCCGGTTTTTCCGGTAATCCCGTGAGTCATGACTTTTGTGTTTTTGTTGACCAAAACCGACATGTTTTTCTCCCTCCCCTCCTTACAAAGGAGGGGATTGAGGGGAGGTCTCAAAATTCCAGACCTCTCCCTGCCCCTCTCCTTGGTAAGGAGAGGGAACTATCTACTTAACTCCACAATTTTGGCAGCGGCCTTCGTTAAATTATCTTCCGAAACTAAAGGCAAGCCAGATTCTTGGAGAATTTTTTTACCTAAATCTACATTGGTTCCTTGGAGACGCACAACCACCGGAACTTTAATTTGGACCTCGCGCGCAGCGGTTACTACACCGTTGGCAATGGTGTCGCATTTCATAATGCCACCAAAAATATTGATGAGGATTCCTTTTACTTTTGGATCGGCCAAAATAATTTTAAACGCAGCGGTTACTTTTTCGGCTGTTGCCCCACCCCCGACGTCTAAGAAATTCGCAGGCTCTCCTCCACTTACTTTAATAATATCCATGGTCGCCATTGCCAACCCCGCACCATTGACCATGCAGCCGATATTTCCGTCTAAACTAATATAAGAAAGATCATATTTCTTAGCTTCGATTTCTGCGGCATCTTCTTCGTCTAAATCACGCAACGCCTCGTATTCGGGATGACGAAAGAGTGCATTATCATCAAAATTTAATTTTGCATCTAAAGCTAAAAGCTTATCTTGCTTGGTCACAACCAAGGGATTAATTTCAATCAGTGAGCAGTCACCCTTCATATATACTTCGTAAAGAGCCTTTACGAACTGCACAAATTGAGTAGCGCACTCTTCACTTAATTCTAATTTTTTGGCGATCCGAAGCGTCTCTGATTCATTTACACCTAATGCCGGATTCACACTCATTTTTAAAATCTTTTCGGGGTGTTTGTCGGCGACTTCTTCAATTTCCATTCCCCCTTCGGAGGAAGCCATAAAGGTCACTTCAGAGGTGGCGCGATCTAGAACTGCCCCCAAATAAAGTTCTCGGGCAATATCACATCCTTTTTCTAAAAATAACTTTTTGACTTTTTTACCCTCAGGACCCGTTTGGTGGGTAATGAGCGTCATTCCCAAAATGGATTGGATATAGTTTTTTGCCTCTTCTAAATTCTTGGCTAACTTAACACCGCCGCCCTTGCCCCGGCCCCCAGCATGGATTTGCGCTTTAATAACAAGCGGAAACCCCATTTTTTCAGCAACTTGAATACCCTCTTGAACCGAGAATACGACCTGTCCAGCTAAGAGAGGGACACCATATTTTTTGAGAATTTCTTTACCTTGGTACTCGTGGATTTTCATAATGGACGGAGCTTCTATAGGGATCTGGAGCAAAAGCCAAGTGATTTTTGTTAGACCTTGTTAAAAGACTAACCGTGAAAAATAAGCGAAATGACAGAACTACTCAAAGCTGCTGAAACGAGTCATTTGTGGGGATTAGAAAAGGAGTTTTATAATAAGAAGATATGAAAACATTCTTTAAAACTCTTCCCATTCTTGGGATCTTACTCGTTGTCTTAATACTTCCTATTTACTCCTCTCATACCCAAACCGAAGAGCCAGCACCAACACCCGCACCCGCACCGGCGCCTATACCTGCCCCCACACCGACGCCTGAACCCGAAAAACCTGAGAACGGGGTAATGACGCCCGGCTCAAGCCTTAAAATCTCCATTAATATTCCAACTTTAAAGTTACAAGTTTTTCAAAATGGAAAAATTTATAAAGAATACCCGATTGCGGTGGGGCAAGCCCGCTATCAAACCCCAACGGGCGCCTATGAGATTGGGCACATTGAATGGAATCCTTGGTGGCTACCTCCAGACAGCCCTTGGGCAGCAGGCGCTTCGAAAACCCCTCCAGGCCCTAAAAATCCTTTGGGTCCAGTTAAAATGGTTATGGATGAAGCCTTACGGATTCATGGGACTAATACACCCAGCAGCGTAGGCTCTGCCGCCTCACATGGTTGCATCCGAATGCACAATGAAGATGCAAAAGATTTAGCCTGGTTTATTCAATCAACTAATTCTCAAAAAACCGATGAAAAACTTTTAACTCAATATTCTAAAAATCGCGGGACCACTTATTATGTGAACTTAGACACTCCTGTACCAGTTCAATTCATTTATGAACCTGTGGTGATTCAAGATAACCTTTTAGAGATTTTCCCGGATGTTTATGGAAAGGTAAAAGTTCTCAAAGATAAGGTCGTGGAAGTTTTAGAGAATAAAGGCATTGATACTACGCAGCTTAATACCGAAAAAATTGCCCAATTGAAAAAACCGAGCAAAGAAAAGTTAAGCTTAGAACTTCAAGAACTTCGAGAACTGCAAAGCCAGACACACACCAATCATCATACGGTTTTATCGAAATTTGAAGAAACTCATTCTGAATAGCGAAAGTTAAAAAAATAGCCAAAAGCTCTGGAAATGGATAATCTTAAAAGATGAAAATAAAGTTTTATACTTTTATCTTTATCCTTTTCTTTTTTTCTATTCCGAAAGCTTGGGCCTGTCCTCCCATTCCTAATCTTAATGCGTGGCTAGCCACAAACCCAAATATTTCCACGGCCATTCAATGGCCTTTCCAAATTAGTCTGTTTCAACCTAAACCCAACCCTGATTTTTTCCAAAAGCCAATTCGCAATTTTCCCCCTTTAGTCTCAAATTCGGGAACCCCGAAACCTGCAAATCCCAGCTCTCCTACAGTGAATGGAAGCGTATTGAGTAAACTCAATTATTTACAAACTTATAATTGGAAACCTTGGCAAGATTGGCCAGCGAGCGCAAAAGCAGACTTAAGCAATAACTTTGAAGCCTACTGGAATTGGATGTGCAAAGCTCAAGGCCTCTACCAAGCTTATCAGGCGAGCGGATTTGAATTCAAACCCTCAGGTTTTGACGAATTGTTTTCAGTCACTCAAGACGGTGACCCGAGCCCTTTGCCTGATCCTCCAAGCAATATCGATCCCTCCGCCATTTATTCAATTCTAACGAGTCAAGATGCCTGGAATATATACGTAAAGAACCTAGCCTTTCGCTTGGTACTCGAGGCAGGTAAATTTCTTCCTTGGTCATTGAATGACTACACTTCGGCTCAGCTAAGTATAATCCTCTCAGGGTCTGCCCTCTTTAAAAAACAATCTTCGGGGTTTGAACTTCAACGAGCGCTAATTCCCGGCTCCCCTCTAAAAGTTTATTCATTTCTAGCTCAAAACAAGCTCTTAGAAAAAAGCCGCGACGAGACTTTTAAAAAGATTTTTGAATGGGAGCGTGTAAATTTATTTCATGCAAGTATCCCTTCACAGATCGCGCCTGAAGTCGATTACACGATGATGCCCGAAATGTTTTACCACTACAAAGGCAACCCACCTATCTCGCGAATTCTTCAACCTACTCAATGCACTTACAAAGGCAAAACTTGCACGGACATTCATTTTTATACTTTAGGTTGCGGTACCACTTCTTTTTTGAATGCCTATCTCTTCGAAACCCTCAATATTCCCGCTGAAACAAAATTTATCGAACCTACCGGTCACATGACTTGGTGCTCTTTAAACAAATGCGCGAGCCATGGAGATGACCCTTACTCTCTAAAAAGTGCCTCGGATATTATAGAGCCCAAAGGTCCTGCCTCCATGCTTGAAATTTTAATTTCGGAGGACCAATACAATGCGTGGTTCAAAAAAACAGATCCCAAATCTGTTAACAACGTGGGGCGTAGCACCGTCGACATGGATTTAAAATATATTCCCCTGCGACTACTTCGAAATTATTGTAACGATAGCCCTGAAAAAGCTCATGCCGAAGGACAAGTTTTTCAAAAATTTTCTCATCTCTATTCCTTGGAGGAGCTTGAAGGCATGAAGCTCTGGCAAAAAATGGACGAAAAAATTAAAAATTTAGGTGGCTGCGGCGTAATCCCGTATTTCTAATTCGTTTTTCCCTTCTCCTCTTGGTAATGCCCACCTATAAGTGTTTAAAATTGTTAAAAGAAATTAAAAGGCTTCGCGATTTATTTTTTAATTTCTAAAAAAAGAGCATCTTAAATCCCCCCATTATCCGATATAATAAGTAGGTAGGCGCAAGTAAGCTTTTGACGCGCCTTGCCGGGAGGATAGCATATGAAATGGCTACATTGGGCTGTTCAATGGAGAAATAGAAATAACCCAGTTGGGCAAGCAATGGGATCGTCTTTAGCGGGGACTGGCAAACAAGCATTCAAAAATGTCTTAGATGAAAAATCTAAAAAAGATAAAATTGCTGCAACCTTTTCTTTTCTAAAATCAAATACTCTCAAACAAGAAGACAGCCCTCAAAAAACAGAAGAAAAAATAAATGTAAGAAAGAAAAAAGTTTAACGCACGTAGCGTTCACAATACCAAGCCAACCTCGAGTCCGACTCTAAATTTCCATGAGTCGCCGCGCAATTGGACTCATAATAATTCAAACGGCTTCCGCAGATGGAATCATTCGTGCTTTGAGCATTGAAGGCTTCGCAATTTAAACGTCTTAACTCCGAGATAGTGCGATAGGGAGAAGTGGGATCCGCCGTATAATAAGAACACACGTTATCGCGATTATCATGCTCCGAATTGCAATTCACAGCTCCAAAGGTAATGAAACCTAAGAAACTGGTTCCACCATCATGCACACATCCTTGATAAGCATCTTCTGCCTGTAAACAGGCTTGCCGGTGTCGGCTACACTCCTGGGCTGCTGCGTTTCTTTCATCGACCGTTCGTTGAATCTCGGTACGCAAACTTATACAGGCTTGGCTCGCTCGATCCACTTCTTGTTGTGCACGCGCTCGTTCTTCAGCCTGGCTTTGAGCCTCCACATGCGCTTGTTCTTCACACCATTGAGAACGAGATTCCTCCCGGGGAGTGAGAGGAGTATAATCGCGTCGTCGTAATAAATCTTGAATTTGATCCGCCCGTCTTCGATAAGCTGCACATTCTTCTGCGGTGGGATAGGGAAACAAATCATTAGACCGTTGTAATCTCGCTGCATCGGGAATACTCGGCGCCTGAGTAGGATTCATCCCATCCACAGGCACTTGATATTTGGGTTGGGCTGGCATCAAGCCTTTTCCATCGGGGGACGGAGATACTGTATTATTGAGATAAGACTTGGAGTTGTTCATCCCCTCTTTCTCAAGACCAGAAGGCATTTTAGCGCCATCCGAATTCACACTATCTTGTGGGGCATAATCCAAATTCGAATTTTTACCCAAATCTTCTGCAAAAAGAGGTGAGCTAAATGCACAAAAAAAACTCATCAGAAGCAAATAAACTATTTTCATAAACCCTCCCCGAAATAATAAA
>CAYWGE010000110.1:0-6315 GCA_964457215.1 uncultured Pseudomonadota bacterium | reverse complement strand
CTTTTTCTCCTCCCGAGCTTGATCATATTTCAAGACTCTGTAAGATTCCTTACGAGCAAACTTTGAAGGCTTTAAAAGAAGCGGGCTTGCAATCGATTCCTGGAGGAGGTGCGGAGATTTTAGTCGATTCGATTCGCCAAAAAATTTCGGCCGGAAAAGTAAATTCTGAAAATTGGCTGAAGGTCGCCGAAACCGGACATAAGCTGGGGATCCAAGGCTCAGCCACGATGATGTTTGGCCATGTGGAATCTTTAGAAGACCGCATCACTCATTTAACAAAAATTCGTGACTTGCAGGATAAAACGGGCGGATTTTTTGCTTTTATCCCCTGGACTTACGTGCCAGGAAATTCTCCGATGGGTGGCACTCAAGTCGGGGGCCATGATTATCTTAAAACTTTAGCCCTCTCCCGCATCTTTCTCGATAATTTCCAAAACATTCAAATCTCTTGGCTGACCCAAGGGATTAAAACTGCCCAAATTGCGATGCAGTTCGGGGGCAACGATATGGGTTCAACTTTGCTCGAGGAGAACGTCGTGCGCTCTACCGGCGTGCCCAATCAAACAAACGTCGAGGAACTTCACCGCGCTATTCGAGAATGGGGCTATACCCCGCGCCAACGCGATACCTTTTATAATACAGTAAAGATGCACTAATGTTGCTTCTCCGCGCTCCTTACATTTTAACGATGGATGGCCTTCCTCTGAAGAACTCAAGCGTTCTGATTGAGCAAAATAAAATTATTTTGGTGGGTCCTGAAAAAGAAATTACTCAAAACTATTCTACTCCCCTCGAAGAAATTTATTTAAAAGATTCTGTTTTACTCCCCGGGTTTGTGAATGCCCATGCCCACCTTGAATTAACAAGCTTAAGGGATTTTCCTTATGCAGGAAATTTCACCGGCTGGATTCAAAATTTAATGGATGCCAAAACAAAGCTTTCTGAAGTGGATCATCAAAGAGGCTTGCATGCTGGCATTCAAGAAGTCTTAGAGACCGGCACCACAACGATCGCCGATCACGTCAGTTTTAATTCTGATTTAACGACCTTAGTTCAAAGCCCTTTGCGGGGAATTTTATTTGTGGAAGTTTTAGGCGTCAAAAAAGAAGTCGCCGAAGAAATCTTAAAATTCGCCGAAAATTTCGAAGAAATATTCGCAAATGCTTCTGAAAAAATGAGGCTGATTGCCTCCCCTCATTCCGCTCATGCTTTAGAGAAAACAGTTCTCTTAAAAATGTTTCAAAAAAATCGGCCAATTCTTTCGGTTCACTTGGCCGAAAGCGCCGAAGAAGATCAGCTCTTTCGCCTTAATCAAGGACCTTTACACACTTTTATGAATCAGAGGGATCACAACCATCCGCCCTTTGCAGAAAAATCTTCGCTTCAATTTTTGGCGGCTCAAAACTTACTTTCTCAGCGCATCCTTGCAATCCACTGTAATTATGTGGACAAAAACGACATTGAATTAATTTCTCAAAATCAAATGAGCGTCGTGCACTGTCCGTCTTCTCATGCTTATTTTTCTCATCAGCGATTCCCTTTAGAAAAGTTAGTCGAGAAAAAGATTAATATTGCCTTAGGCACAGACTCCCTAGCGTCAGGTAATAGCTTATCGATGCTGGATCAAATCCGCTTAGCGCGCAGAAATTATCTAGGCATCACGGCCGAAGAATGGCTCAAAATAGCCACTTTGGGAGGAGCAAAAGCCTTGAAAATGGATTCAGAAATAGGCAGTATCACCGTGGGTAAAAAAGCAGACTTTATTGCATTCAAAATAGATAATTTAAGTTCAGTTTCTGCCCCTAAAATTTTTGAGGCAATTCTCGAAAAGAAACATGCAGACTTTTCGATGATTAATGGCCAAAGGATTCTCTAATGCCCTCTTCTCTCCAAGAATTTGTAAAACTCCTCGAAGAAAAACACCAACTCGTTCGGATTCGGGAAGAAGTCGATCCTGTTTTAGAAGTTACCGAGATTGCGGACCGGGTTATGAAAAATAAAGGCCCAGCCCTCTTATTTGAAAAAGTGAAGGGTTCCTCTTTTCCTCTTTTGATTAATGCCTATGGTTCTTGGCAGCGCATGGCTTGGGCCTTAGGTGTTGAAAATGTAGAAGAGCTTGCTAGCAAACTTCGCGAGCTTATCAAAACCCACCCTCCCCAATCGATTTGGGATAAATTAAAAGTCATCCCCAAGCTCATGGATATCGCCAAGTCGCTTCCTAAAGAAGTCAGCTCGGGGCATTGCCAAGAAGTGGTGCTGGATGAAGTCGATTTGAATAAACTCCCTATCTTAAAATGTTGGCCCAAAGATGGAGGCAAATTTATTACTTTACCGATGGTGATCACAAGGGATCCTGAAAACGGTATTCGCAATGTGGGCCTCTACCGCATGCAGGTCCTAGATAAACAAACCACGGCCATGCATTGGCAAATTCACAAAGTGGGTTCGCGCCATTACCAGAAATACAAAGACCGAAAAGAAAAAATTCCAGTCGCCGTCGCGATTGGCGGAGACCCCACCCTCACCTATTGCGCAACCGCACCTTTACCGGATCAAATCGATGAATTTATGTTTGCTGGGTTCCTGAATGGTGAATCGGTTAAAACGGTTAAATGTTTGACCAATGATTTACAAGTTCCTGCGTCCGCTGATTTTATTTTAGAAGGCTATATTGACCCTACGGAAGAATTGGTAGATGAAGGCCCGTTTGGCGATCATACTGGCTACTACACACCGGTTGAAAAATTCCCGAAGTTTCACATCACTAAAATCACACATCGTAAAAACCCCATTTATCTCACCACTATCGTTGGCATTCCGCCAATGGAGGATGAGTTTTTAGGCAAAGCCACCGAACGCCTCTTTTTACCACTTGTTCAAATGACCTTTCCCGAAGTGGTGGATATGTATCTGCCGCCCGAAGCCTGTTTTCATAATCTCTGTATCTTAAGTATTAAAAAGCAATATCCTGGCCATGCTTTTAAAATCATGCATGCACTTTGGGGAATGGGACAAATGATGTTTTGCAAAGCATTTATTGTCGTCGATCACGATGTGAATGTACAAGATGTAAAGGAAGTGGTGTGGCGAGTCTCGAATAATATAGATGCAAAACGAGACATCACTTTTGTGGAAGGCCCTGTGGACCATCTAGATCACGCTTCTCCACGGCAATTCATCGGCAGCAAAATGGGAATCGATGCCACCCGCAAATGGAAAGAAGAAGGTTATACCCGGGAATGGCCCGAAGATATTGTGATGGATGAAAGCACAAAAGCTAAAGTCGATGCGCTCTGGCCTCGGCTCGGAGTAAAATGACCCAAGAAAAAGCTCAAAATATAAGAGAAATGTTTGGCCGCATCGCTCCTACTTATGATTTGCTCAATCGTACTTTGAGTGGATCGATCGATCAACGCTGGCGAAAAAAAGCGATTTCTTATCTCCCTTCTCGTGAAAATCTAAAAGTTTTGGACTTATGTGCGGGCACCTTAGATCTCACCCTTGCCATCCTTAAAAAATTTCCTCACGCAGAAATTACTGCACTCGATTTTTCGGATAAAATGCTCGAAATAGGCCAAAGGAAAATTCCTGCCGATAAAAAATCCCAGGTAAAAATTGTGGTGGGCGATGCGATGCACCTAGAACTCCCGTCTGAAAGCTTTGACGCCGTCATTTGTGGGTTTGGAATGAGAAATGTGGTAGATAATGCGAAATGTTTAGCAGAAATTCACCGGGTACTCAATCCGTTGGGCCGAATCATTGTTTTAGAGTTTTTTCATCCTACTACTTTTCAAGGAAGGCTTTTTCATCAAACATTCGGCAAACACCTTCTTCCTCGCATTGGAGCTTGGCTTTCGAAAGATAAACAAGCTTACAGCTATCTTTTTAATTCCATTCAATCGTATCATTCGGTTCAAGACTTTGTAAAAATCTTGATTCACAAAAATTTCCATTTATTGGCGCAAAAAAATCTTACCGGCCATATCGCCAGTATCGTGGTAGGACAAAAATAAATGGCCGAATCTGGGTGCCCATAAAGTGACCGGATTAGAAAATAGTTTCAAACTATGAAAATCGTCATCGCTATTACCGGAGCCTCCGGAGCCATCTATGCCAAGCAGCTACTGGATTTCATAAAGACGACGGATCACACCGTGGAAGTTGTGGCGTCCGATAATGCCAAAATGATTTGGGCGGATGAGTTGGGTGGGCGACTCGATGAGTGTGGTTTTAAAATTTACTCGAAGCGTGATTTCAAGGCCCCCTTTGCGAGTGGCTCTGCAAAATATGATCAAATGGTGATTATTCCCTGCAGTATGGGCACGCTCGGACGCGTTGCCCATGGGGTATCGGATGATTTAATTACCCGCGCAGCGGATGTTTTTTTAAAAGAAAAACGAAAACTTATTTTAGTGCCCCGTGACACTCCTTTCAATCTCATCCATATTGAAAACATGCGTTTATTATATTTAGCAGGAGCAACAATCGTTCCAGCCATTCCCTCTTTTTATTCTAAACCCAAAACCGTAGAAGAAGTAACAAACACCGTAGTGGCGAGGGTTCTGGACCAAATGGGAATTGAGAATCAACTCATGAAACGTTATGAGGGGAAAATTCATGGCCATTAAAAAAATCCGCAGCACTCTAGAACTCATCAAATTCTCTCACAGCGTTTTTGCATTGCCTTTTGCCTTGGCTTCCCTCCTCATTGCCACCCACGGCAATCCGAATATGATGATGGTCTTTCGGATTATCTTGGCCTTAGTTTTTGCGCGAACGGCTGCTATGGCTTTTAATCGTTTGGTAGATGCAAAATGGGATGCGCAAAATCCACGCACGAAAGATCGGCATATTCCCAAAGGACTTTTGAGCCGACAATACACCGCCACCCTTGTGGTGTTTAGCGCCATCGGATTTGTATATGTTTCTTTCCTTCTAGGTACACTCTGTTTCTGGCTTTCTTTTCCAGTTTTGGGCATTTTATTTTTTTATTCGTACACCAAACGCTTTAGCTCTTATTCCCAACTTTTCTTAGGATTCGCTCTGAGCATGGCACCCACTGGCGCCTGGATCGCTGCCACTAATTCCTATACCTGGACTCCACTGGCCTTATCGCTAGGGGTTTTATTTTGGGTGGCGGGATTTGACATTCTCTATGCCACTCAAGATTATCAATTTGATAAAGAGAGTGGGCTGCACTCTCTTGTGGTAAAATTAGGCGTTGCTAAAGCGTTGCAGGTGGCGCGTCTTTTTCATGCGATGGCCTTTATTTTCTTTCTCATCACCGGAGACTTAGCTCTTTTAAGTTGGATTTATTATATCGGCTTAAGCTTTATGGGGATTCTATTTATTTATCAGCATCTCCGGGTGAAGCCCAGCGATCTCTCCCATATCAATGCAGCATTTTTCACAAGCAATGGCCTCATCAGCTTGATTTTCTTATTAACTGTTTATCTCTCCCTTTGAACTCTCGGATCGAGACCTTTAAACTCCAGCACATGCGAAATTTTTTTTCCGTCCCAGTGATACATCAAATGTTTCTCTACTCGGCAATGACTGAGTAACTCTGGATTAAATACCGCAACACATTCTCCGTGTTTCAAATCCCGTACGCTTGGATAAACAATTCCATTGGATTGCTTAGCTTTTAGAGCCTTCGCAATTTTTTGAGAACTTGCATAACTTTTAGGATCTAGCACACTTTGAGGCACACTCCCCTTTTTGCAAAAGTTATGCAGAATTCCTTTTACTTGGGATGTCAACACCCGCATTTCGAGATTCATCGGTTTTTCGTTTGTGGCCCGCATAAAATTTTCTCGATGATAACAGGTTTCTGCCACAGCCGTCGGAAGCCCTTTGGCCGCATAATACACTCCCCAGGTGCCATCGCTAAATCGGCTCCCAGAAGGATTTAAGTGAGTAAAAGGCGCTAAAAGATAAGTCCTATTTTCTTGGGCAGGAAGTTTGGCTTCGTCAAAATAAGTTATTTTTCCAGAAGCATGGCGCAAACGATCGTTGGTCAAGGCCTCGATTTCAAATAAAGTCTCGAAATCTTGAGAATCCGCTACGCGCTCATAAACATGAATGGTGGGATAACGACTGGGGATGATCCGATAAGCGAATTTCCACCACAGTCGCTGCAATGCGACTTTCATGCCCAACTGCCTCGCTGGGCATCCAAATATTGTCTTACTAAAAATAAATCCGCCACATTTCCGGAAAGCATCCGATCTAAGGCAGATCGGCCTCCAAACAGAGGGGCTGTATTGGGTTTCTTAATCCATTCATCTGCCGCCTGAGGGTCGGGAAGCAAAA
>CAYWGE010000109.1:0-6412 GCA_964457215.1 uncultured Pseudomonadota bacterium | reverse complement strand
CAAAAATATTTAGGATCGGTGGTGCCCTATACCGATAATTTTTTTGCGACACTCAACTCTGCTGTCTTTAGCGATGGATCGTTTTGTTATATCCCGAAGGGCGTACGGTGCCCCATGGAACTTTCTACTTATTTTAGGATCAATGCCTCGAATACCGGACAGTTCGAACGGACTTTGATTGTGGCCGACGAAGGCAGCACGGTCAGTTATCTCGAAGGATGCACTGCTCCGATGCGAGATGAGAATCAGCTCCATGCAGCCGTGGTTGAATTAGTCGCGTTAGACAATGCCCAGATTAAATACTCTACCGTCCAGAATTGGTATCCCGGAGATAAGGAAGGTAAAGGTGGAATTTACAACTTTGTCACTAAACGTGGAAAATGCTTGAAGAATGCCAAAATTTCTTGGACCCAAGTCGAAACGGGTTCGGCTATCACCTGGAAATATCCAAGCTGTATTTTGCAGGGAGACAACTCCGTGGGTGAGTTTTATTCGGTCGCCGTCGCCAACAATTATCAACAAGCCGATACCGGCACTAAAATGATTCATATTGGCAAAAACACCCGGAGCACAATTGTTTCAAAAGGAATCTCTGCCGGACATGGCCAAAATAGTTACCGAGGCTTAGTTAAGATCATGAAGAGTGCCGAAGGTGCCCGAAATTATTCTCAATGTGATTCTTTATTGATGGGAGACCAATGCGGTGCGCACACCTACCCCTATCTTGAAGTCAAAAATAATAGTGCTCAAATCGAACACGAGGCCTCGACTTCAAAAATTGGAGAAGACCAGCTTTTTTATTGCAAGCAACGCGGCCTTTCGAATGAAGATGCGGTCAATATGATTGTGAATGGATTTTGCAAACAAGTTTTCAAAGAGCTTCCGATGGAGTTTGCCGTCGAAGCCCAAAAACTATTAAGCGTAAGCTTAGAAGGAAGTGTGGGATAAAATGAGCCAAGCGCTACTTGAAATTAAAAATCTTCACGCCGAAATCGACGGGAAAAAAATCTTAAAAGGCTTAAACCTAAAGATTAATCGTGGAGAAATTCACGCCATCATGGGACCCAACGGTTCTGGAAAAAGTACCTTAGCTCAAGTCTTGGCAGGACGCGAAAGCTATACAGTTACCGCCGGTGAAGTATTATATGAGGGAAAAGATCTTCTCAAACTCTCTCCCGAAGAGCGCTCACGCCAAGGCCTCTTTTTAGCTTTTCAATATCCTGTTGAAATCCCGGGTGTCGCTAATTCTTATTTTTTAAAGGCTGCCTTGAATGCCGTGCGTAAATCTAAAGGCTTAGAAGAGTTGGATGCACTCGATTTTTTGAATTTAACTAAAGCCAAGATGCAAGAGCTTAAAATGGATAAAGTTTTTTTAACTCGCTCGGTCAATGAAGGTTTCTCGGGGGGTGAAAAAAAGAGGAACGAAATTTTACAAATGGCCCTACTCCAACCCAAACTCGCGGTATTGGATGAAACGGACTCCGGACTCGACATCGATTCGTTAAAAATCGTTGCCGATGGAGTAAATGCGCTACGCAGCCCAGAGCGTTCGATGATCGTGGTTACTCACTATCAAAGGCTCTTAGATTACATCGTCCCCGATTTTGTGCATGTGCTCTCCGAAGGAAAAATCGTGACTTCAGGAGATAAAACTTTAGCCACCCAACTTGAAGCCAAAGGCTACACTTGGGTCACCGACCACGAAAAAACCTTGAATGTATAATTATGAAATCTTTTGTTCAACAAATTGAAAGCCAATGGGCAAACTCCTCTTTAAGCAAACAAGGTGCTGCTGCCTTCGCGCGCTTTCAAGCGTTAGGCTTGCCCAGTGTGAAAGAAGAAGATTGGAAATATAGTTCGCTAAATTTTTTAAATCAGCAGGAGTTTTTTCTTGCGAAAAATTCTCCCAACACTTTGCAGACAAAAGACATTGTGCATTGGACTATTGCGGAAAATGAAATTCGCCTAGTTTTTGTGAATGGATTTTTTGTCCCTTCTCTTTCTCAACTGGAAGAAAAAGAAGGAATTTTCATTACCCCTTTAAGCACTCTTAAAAACGCTCCTGAAATTTCTTCGGTAGGAAGCGTCGCCTCTTTTGAAAAACAATCCTTCTTAGCTTTAAACACTGCCCTTTTCGAAGATGGGGCTTTTGTAAAAATTCCTTCGAATTGGAAAAGAAAAACACCCATTCATCTTATTTACCTTCAAAATTCTGAAACACCCCACACGTTTGTTCAAGCACGCAACTTCATTGAGGTGGGTGAACAAAGTGAAGTGGAAATCATTGAACGGTATGTCTCTTTAGGCGAAACTCCAGCCCTTTCAAATGGGGTGACGGAGGTTTCTCTCAAAAAAGAAGCTGTGGCGAAACATTATAAAATCCAAGAAGAAAACTTAGCGTCTTCTCACCTTTATTTTTTGGCAAGTCAGCAAGAGCGCGGAAGCCAGTTTAAAACTTATTCTATTTCTCTGGGCGCAAAATTCGCACGCAATGATATTACAACGCTTCTAGCCGACCAAGGCTCCGAGTGTCACTTAAATGGTCTTTATTGGGTAAAAAATTCTCAGCACGTCGATCACAACACTCAGATTATTCATCACAAACCCCACTGCACTAGCTTTGAGCTCTACAAAGGTGTTTTAGATGAAAAATCACATGCGATTTTTAATGGAAAAATTCGAGTAGATCCCAATGCCTCTCAAACAGTGGCACGACAACTCAATAAAAATCTTTTGCTCTCCAAAGAAGCCACCGTCAACAGCAAGCCACTGCTAGAAATTTATAATAACGACGTGAAATGTAACCACGGTGCCACGATTGGCAAGCTCGATGAAAAACAGATTTTTTATCTTCGCTCACGCGGTATTTCAGAAAATGAAGCAAGAGCCTTGCTCACTTATGCGTTTGCGGCTGATGTTTTAGAATCTATTTCGGTTTCTTCTTTGAAAGACCAACTTCAAAAATCTCTTTTTGAAAATATTGGAGGGAGCTTATGAGAGCCTTAGGAAAAGCCGAATGCCTTTCTCCTCCCAAACATAGGGGCGATAAACTCAATATCGATAAAATCCGAGAAGACTTTCCAATTTTAAAGCAACGCGTTCATGGAAAATCGCTAATCTATTTCGACAATGCCGCCACTTCTCAGAAGCCAAAACAGGTGATTGATGAAATCGATTATTTTTATCGCAACGACAACGCCAATATTCACCGCGGAGTTCACCGCTTAAGCGAAAGAGCCACCGAAGAGTTTGAAGCCGCGCGAGAAAAAGTCCGAGAATTTTTAGGTGCCCCAAAAGCCCAGGAGATTATTTTTGTTCGCGGGGCCACCGAAGCCATCAACCTTGTTGCTCAAACCTATGGTCGTCAAAACTTTAAAGAAAATGATGAAATTATTATTAGCACTTTAGAACATCATTCTAACATTGTGCCCTGGCAAATGCTCTGCGAACAAACGGGAGCGAAGCTCAAAGTCATTCCCATTAATGAACGCGGCGAACTGATCTTCGAAGAATTTGAAAAACTTCTCAATCCGCGAACCAAATTTGTAGCTGTAGGTCATGTATCCAATGCGTTAGGTACGATTAATCCGATCAAAGAAATTATCCAAAAAGCCCATGCTCAGGGTGCAAAAGTCTTAATTGATGGGGCACAAGCGGCCCCTCATGTAAAAATAGATGTTCAAGCTTTAGATGCTGATTTTTATGCCATCTCTGGGCACAAAATGTATGGTCCTACCGGCATTGGCGCTCTGTATGGTAAAGAAGCGCTTCTTCAGGCCATGCCCCCATACCAAGGGGGCGGTGATATGATTCGTACAGTGAGTTTTGAGAAAAGCACTTACAACGATTTACCCTATAAATTTGAAGCGGGAACTCCTGATATCGCCGGCGGAATTGGTTTAGGCGCCGCAGTGGATTATTTAAATGAGCTGGGGTTAGACCGCATCGCAAAATATGAACATGAGCTTTTAGAATATGCCACAGCCGCTGTTGAGAAAATCCCTGGACTAACCATCATCGGTCAAGCGCAAGAAAAAGCAGCGGTGATTTCTTTTGTCATGGAAGGAGTACACCCCCATGATATTGGCACCATCTTAGATCTTAAAGGAATCGCCATTCGTACCGGCCATCATTGCACGATGCCGCTTATGCAACATTTAAAACTACCCGCTACAGCCCGCGCCTCTTTTGCTTTTTATAATACAAACCGAGAAGTCGATGTCTTTGCAAAAGCCTTGCGCGGCATTCGAGATGTTTTTCATCAAAAATAGGAATTCCAATGTCGGACTTAAACGAACTTTATCAAGAAGTAATTCTAGACCATAATCGAAACCCCAGAAACTTCCACGCTTTGGAAAAAGCCGATTACAAAGCCGAAGGCTATAATCCACTCTGTGGCGATCATTATACTTTTTATGTGAAAATGAACGGGGATAAGATTGAAGATCTTGGGTTTGAAGGCTCAGGATGTGCAATTTCGAAAGCCTCCAGCTCTTTGATGAGTGCCGAAGTGAAAGGAAAAAACAAAGAAGCAGTTTTCGCACTCTTTGAAAAATTTCACAAATTGCTCACCGGTAAACCAGGAGAAAATGCAGATCCAACCCTTGGCAAACTGGCAGTTTTTTCGGGCGTCTGCGAATTTCCTTCTCGAGTCAAATGCGCCTCTTTGGGTTGGCATACTTTGAAAGCCGCCTTAGAAGGAAAAGGAGAAAAAATTTCGACGGAGTAATCAAACAATTATTTTGGTGTCATCGCGAGCCCAAGGGGCGTGGCGATCTCCCGGTTACAATCCATAAGATTGCCACGTCGCTAACGCTCCTCGCAATGACATATGTGTGCAATATGGACACCGAAAATCTAAAAAATCAAATCATTGAAGTTTTAAAAACTTGTTACGATCCTGAAATTCCGGTCGATATCTACGAGCTGGGCTTGATCTACAATATTGATGTCAATGAAGCTGGAGAAGTAAAACTGGATATGACCTTAACCTCCCCTGCTTGTCCAGTTGCCGGTACCCTGCCGGGTGAAGTCGAAAGCAAGATTAAAGCAGTGGAAGGCGTCTCGGCTGTAAAAGTAGAATTGGTCTGGGAGCCTCCCTGGACTCAAGAAAAAATGTCTGAGGCCGCAAAATTGAAATTGAACGTAATGTAATCTTGTAGAGGAAATAAAATTCTATGACTGAAAAACGACTTGCCAATGTAAAAAATATTATCGCCATTGCTAGTGGAAAAGGCGGCGTAGGGAAATCAACCGTAGCCATTAACCTTGCTCTGGCCCTTCATCAATTAGGACATAAAACCGGTATTTTAGATGCCGATATTTACGGCCCTAGCATTCCCACACTGCTCGGCTTAAAGAATAAACAGCCTGTTGTCGATGCCGAAAAGAAAAAACTCCACCCCTTAGAAAAATTTGGACTTAAAATTATGTCCATTGGTTTTATGATGAAAGAATCCGACGCTGTAATCTGGCGTGGGCCAATGATTCATAAACTCCTCCAACAATTTTGCGATGACGTCGAATGGGGTGAGCTCGATTATTTAGTGATTGATCTTCCTCCTGGAACCGGCGATTCGCAAATTTCTCTTTCCCAACTTTTACCCATGAATGGTGCAGTGATTGTGACTACCCCTCAAGATATTGCGTTAGCGGATGTAGTCCGCGGAATCGCGATGTTTAAAAAAGTGGGGATTCCTATTTTAGGTGTCATCGAAAACATGAGTTATTTTGACTGCCCCCATTGCAGCAAACGCAGCGAAATTTTTTCACACGGGGGTGGAAAGAGAAAAGCCGAAGAAATGAAGGTGAATTTTTTAGGTGAGCTACCCTTAGATTTAGCGACTCGAGAAGGCTCCGACACCGGAAACCCTATTGTCGCTTTAGCGCCGGGTGCCGAGCAAGCCAAGCGCTTTAGTCAGATTGCAAAAAACCTTCAAGAAGCAATCATTAGTGCGCCGCCTCAAGCGGTCGAGCTAAAGCTCTAGTGTTTCGTCATAAAAGTTTTGACGGGTATAAATACTAAGATTTTTTCAACGCTTTTTCCAAGGCCCGTAAGAATTTTTCATTTTCTTCCTGGGTACCCACAGTTACACGCAAGGTATTTTCTAAATCGGGCGAATGCGAAACATCCCTGATCAAGATTTTTTCTTTCACCAATTCTTCAAAAATCTTTTTTGCATCCTTCACTTGAAAGATAATGAAGTTAGTTTGTGACGCATAAGTCGTAATGCCAGGTAAATTGGCCAAACTTTGATAGAGCCGTGCACGATTTATTTTAATTTCGGTCACTCGTTTTTCAACAAGTTCTGGGTGCTCTAAGATCGATTCCGCCAGAATTTCATTCAAGCCACTCACACAATAGGGCAAAGTTACTTTAGAAATTTCTTGAATGATTTCAGGATGCCCTGCC
>CAYWGE010000108.1:0-6415 GCA_964457215.1 uncultured Pseudomonadota bacterium | reverse complement strand
GATGATCAAAGAAACGGCTGGTGTATAAGCAGTTGTGTTTTCATCCATCGATTTCTTTTCTTTTTTGAAATCAAAATAAAATTTTGGGATATCGGATTTCTCAATCAAGCCCCACGCTTTTGCCGAAACAGAAGCAAACGCCAAACCAGGAGGTAACATCAAAGCCTTTTGAGAACCCGAAACTACAATATCTAATCCCCATTCATCCATCGGGAGATTCACGACTCCTAAGGCGGTGATGGCATCGACCACTAACGCGGTATTCGGATATTTTTTTACAATCGCGGCGATCTCTTGAACTGGGTGAGCAACGCCGGTCGAGGTTTCGGAGGCCGTCATGTAAACCGCGCGGTAATCGGCGGATTTTAATTTTTCTTCAATCACTTTAGGATCGACCGATTTTCCCCAATCGACTTTAATGACATCATAGGCAAGTCCAAAGGCCTTACAAATTTTCCACCAACGCTCTCCGAACTTTCCACCATCAATCACCAAAGCTTTATCATTTTTGCTCATCAAATTAATGACTGAGCCTTCCATGGCGCCTGTGCCGGATGCGGCCAACACCAAAACATCGGATTTGGTTTGATAGAGCCATTTTAAGTTTTCTTTCACTTCGGCCACAATCGCTTCAAAAGCCGCGGTCCGATGATGAATAATAGGCTCTGCCATTTTCACTAAAACTTTTTCGGGCACGGGTGTAGGACCGGGGGCTAGTAATCGATATTTATAGAAAGACATTTATCCTCCATGAAACGTCATCGTATTTCGTCCACAGTTCTAAAGTGGACCAGACACAAACGACACCATTATTTCTGTAATAATTTTTTCAATCTCAATCTCAATGCATTCAACTTAATAAAGCCTTCCGCGGTTTTCACAAGGGGCTCGCGTCGCCCCCTCCATCGGCAAAGCCGTTGGAGCCTTCCCCTCTCGCAGCCTTTGGCTTCTAGTTCTTTTGCAAAAGTTTGCGCAATCTCAATCTCAATGCATTCAACTTAATAAAGCCTTCCGCATCGCCTTGATTATAAACCGTATCTTTTTCGAAAGTGGCAAAGGCTTCTGAAAAAAGAGAGTTGGGCGACTTGCGGCCGACCACCAGGCAATTTCCTTTATAGAGTTTCAAGCGGACAGTGCCCGAAACTTTTTGCTGCGCATCATCCACTAAATTCTGCAAAAGCTCCCGCTCGGGCGCATACCAAAAACCGTTGTAAACCAAGGTTGCATATTGAGGGATTAAACTATCGCGTATTTTTAACACTTCTCGGTCCAGCGTTAAAGATTCAACGGCGCGGTGGGCGATATGCAAAACCGTGCAACCAGGGGTTTCATAAACCCCTCGACTTTTCATCCCGACAAAACGATTCTCCACCATATCAACCCGACCAATGCCATTGGCCCCTGCAATTTCGTTGAGTTTTTCAAGCAATGCGGCGGGATTTAATTTTTTTCCATCTAGGGCAATCGGATTTCCTTTTTCATATTCCACTTCAAGATAAGTGGCTTTATCCGGAGCTTTTTCAGGCGAAACGGAAAGGACAAACATACTTTCGGGAGGCTCGGCCCACGGATCTTCTAAAATCCCCCCTTCAAAGCTGATATGCATCAAATTTCGGTCAGAGCTATAGGGTTTTTCTCGGGTGACGGGGATTGGAATCCCATGTTTTTCAGCATACTCGATTAAATCCGAGCGCGATTTAAACTCCCACTCCCGCCACGGAGCGATAATCTTGACATCGGGCTTCATCGCATAGGCCGTAAGCTCAAAGCGCACTTGATCATTGCCTTTGCCAGTTGCGCCATGCGCAATGGCATCCGCTTTTTCTTTCGCTAAAACTTCCATTTGTTTTTTGGCAATAAGAGGACGTGCAATGGAGGTTCCTAAGAGATAGACACCTTCATAGAGGGCATTGGCGCGGAGCATCGGAAAAATAAAATCTCGGGCAAACTCTTCTCGTAAATCTTCGACATAACACTTGCTCGCCCCTGTTTTAAGTGCCTTCTCTTTCACAGGAGCCACTTCTTCGCCTTGACCCAAATCCGCCACAAAAGCGATGACTTCACATTGGTATTTTTCTTTAAGCCATTGAATAATAACGGAGGTATCTAATCCACCTGAATAAGCAAGAACGACTTTCTTTATTTGAGACATAAAAACGTGTTTTCCTTCAGTAAGTATAGGGTAGTTTATCCTAATTACTAAGACGAGCGGATCGCTGGTAGCATGAGCAATAATAGTCGTCAAGAAGAGGAAAATGAAACTTACGTTGAGGGGAAATGTGCTCCTTAAGGCGTGATCCAGGGTGCAAAAAAAGATGTTGGAAAAGTTTCTTATTTTTTTTTAGGATGCCTAGATGAATCCCTCCCAAAATCCTATTCAGATTTCACGTTGGCCTAGCGAAACCCCTCTTACTTGGGTAGTGGGCTTTTTTGCGGCTTTTTTCTGGCTTATTCTGATCGTGAGCCTCTTTGGAATTGCGTATGCCCTTCTGCTCGGCATCATTTTCTTTTTTGCTCATGTGGGTTTTATCTATCATGTTCGAGGTAACGGAGTGCGGCTCTCCTCCGAACAATTCCCTTCTCTCTATAAAAGTGTCGAAGAGCTTTCCCAACGCATGGGTTTTGCAAAAACTCCCGAGGCTTATTTAATTCAAGAAGGTGGGGTTTTAAATGCTTTAGCTACCCGTTTTTTCAAAGCCGATATGATTATTCTTTTTTCCGAATTGATTGATGCCTGTGGAGAAGATCAATCCGCTCGCGATATGATTATTGCCCATGAACTCGGGCATTTGAAGGAAGGACATTTACGTTGGTATTGGTTTTTCTTGCCTGGATATTTTATTCCTTTTTTAGGTTCTGCCCTTTCACGCGCCAGAGAATATACCTGTGACCGTTACGGACTTGCCGGTGCTGGAAATTCCGAAGGGGCTTTAAAAGGTTTAGCCATTCTTGCTGCAGGGGCCAAACAAGGACCACGCATTAATTTAAAAGCCTTTGCCGAACAAGCTCAGCTCTTAAATACGGGATGGATGACCTTAGGCCAATGGTTTGCCACTCACCCGCCTTTATCTAAACGTGTAATTGCTCTATCCCCTGAGCTGAAACCTAAAACTGACTATACGCAACAAGGAGTTCTGCGCGCCTTAGGGATTATTGGTTTAGTTTACGGAATACCTATTTTGATCAGTTTACTGATTATTTTAGGAGTAGGGATTTTTAAACTTTCTTCCTAAAAAAAGACCCCTGCCAAAACTATAAACGAAGAGACACAAGACTCTCCTTTTAAAAAGAAAGCAAAAACAGATGTGACAGCCCTCGCAAAAGTTGCCGAAAAGTACTGGGAGAAGTCCGGCCAATTTCCTAAAGACGTGGACGCTCTTTATAAACTCTGGGAACAAGAATATCCTGACGAATTAATACCCATCGACCCTTATACAGAAAGTACTTATGTTTATAAAATCACCTTAAAAAATGGAAAAAAAGATTACGAAATCTCTACCCCTGGGGCCGATGGAAAGTTAGAGACAGAAGATGATGTATTTTTTCTTCATTCCTTAAATCAAAAACATCTCCATCCCACCGAGGGAAAAACGACCGATGAAGAATGACCATATGTTACAGTACATGACTATTCACATGTTTTAAACAGCTGTGGATGTTTTTAATATTATTTAATATTTTCATATACTTATTTTATTTTTACAATTTTATCCACAGGACCTTTCAACAACAGAGGATTTTAAATGATTATCGGACTTACGGGAAAAAATGCTTCAGGCAAAGGAGAAGTCGCCGCTTTTTTTAAAGAAGGAGGATTTCAATATTATTCTCTTTCGGATGTACTACGGGAGGAACTCCAAAAACAAAACAAACCCATTACTCGTGAGAATTTATTAGAGATTGGAACTGAGCTCCGAAAAAAATCGGGCTCAGGGGTATTAGCTTCTAAAATTTTAGCGAAACTCGATAATGATCAAAACTATGTAATTGATTCTTTTCGGAACCCTACCGAGGTCGAGACTTTTCGCAGTCAGAAAAACTTTTACCTCATTCATGTCACAGCACTTCCCGAAACTCGTTTTGAGAGAATTAAAAAACGCGGACGTGAAAGCGACCCTACCACTTTAGAAGAATTTACAAAATTAGAAGCCCGTGAAGCCGCAAGTGCCGATCCAAATGCCCAACAACTGGATGCAACAGGCAAGTTACGCGATGTCGAGATTGAAAATAATTCCAGTTTAGAAGAACTGCACAAAACCTTAAAAGAAGTGATTCGCGATCTGTCCTCTTCTCAAAGCCGCCCAAACTGGGATGAATACTTCATGAATATTGCAAAAGTCGTAGCACTTCGTTCGAACTGTTTAAAACGCAAAGTGGCCGCAGTGATTGTTCGAGATCGACGCATTATTTCGACGGGTTATAATGGGACCCCCCGCGGCGTAAAAAATTGCAATGAGGGCGGTTGTCCGCGTTGTAATAATTTTGCGAAATCAGGCTCCGGATTAGAAGATTGCTATTGTTCGCACGCTGAAGAAAACGCCATCACCCAAGCCGCTTACCACGGCGTTCACATTAAAGACGGAAGTATTTATACGACCTTTTCTCCCTGCCTACTTTGCACAAAAATGATCATTAACTCCGGCATTCGCGAAGTCATCTATTCTCAAGCTTATCCCTTGGGAGATGCGGCTTTAAAAATTCTCAAAGATGCGGGTGTCTTGTTACGAAAGTTAAGTTAATTAGATTGTGAAGCCTGCCATAAAAGTCGGCGAAGAAAAAACACCGCAGGTAGAGGCGAAGATTTTAAAGAGCGATCGGTTTTAAGAAGAGTTTGGTATAAATCGATTAACGCCTTCCAGCTCAAAGCTCTAGCCGCTTCAAAGTATTGATCAACTGCAAAGGGCGGCACTTTCAAGACCGATGCCGCTTGAGAAGCACTCGCTCCTCGGCGTTGCAAAACTTTTGCCTTTAAGACTAACCGAAAATGACGCGCCAAAAATCCTAAAAGCTGCAACGGAACTTCTCCATTCGCGATTTTTTGGTGGAGCAAGGAAAAGGCCTCTTCTTTCTTTCCTTGAGAAAGCGCACGACTCAAATCAAAGACGCTCTTCTCGGAGCTTTGAGTAAGTAAAGCTAAAATCGCTTCTTCGGTAATTTCGGATTTTTCACCCACGGATAAACTGAGTAACGCCATTTGATTGCGCAAAGTTTGTAGAGAATCCCCCAAGAGATCGACGATCAGTCGTGCCAAGGGCGTAGAAAGCTTTTTACCCTCTGCTTTCGCAAAAATTAAAACTTGCTCCACGAGCTCACGACCTTTTAAAGCAGAACAAGAAAAACTCTCCGAGAAGCCCTTGGTAAATTTTCCTAATTCTCGGAATAAATCTTTTTTAGATGTCGCCACCACAAGGCTGCACAAGCTATTACTCTCTTGGGCTTGCGCGATTTTTTCCCATTCCGCTTTTTTGATTTTTTCAGGGCTATCCACTCGGATGAGTCGAAATGGTGTAAAAAAAGAGCGGGAGCCCAGCTCGGTGAGTAAATCGTCGGCCGATTTCTCGGCTGCATTAAATAAACTCTCTTCAAAATTAGGATAAGCAGCTCTCGCCTGCTCACGAATGGTTTCTATCGCTTGTGCGCTTAAATAAGATTCTTCGTTGAGAATGAGATAGAAAGATTTCATAAAAATTACTTCACCACCAAATTTAAAATCTTCCCTGGCACATGAATAATTTTTACAATTTGTTTTCCTTCGGTTTGAGCATTCACACGGCTATCGGCCAAGGCTAATCGTTTTAATTCTTCTTCAGCCGTGCCTAAAGCAACCTCTAAGTTGGCTCTCACTTTTCCATTTACTTGCACCACAATGCGCTGAGTGTCGCTGATTAAATGCTGGGGATCATATTCTGGCCAAGTTTGTTCGGCCGCTCTTCCCTGTTTTCCTAAATGTTCCCAAAGCTCCTCGGCGAAATGCGGTGTAAAAGGAGAAAGCATCAAGACCAGTTGGGAGACAAGACTCGCTACTTCTGCGCCTTCGGAATCAGTTTGCGCGGAGGGCGTAGCTTTCGCCAAAAAATCTTGCAAAGTATTCATGAGCTCCATAATCGCCGCGATCGCTGTATTAAACTGAAAGCGCTCGAGATCTTCACTTACTTTTTTAAGAGTCTGATGAAATTTACGCTGAAGCGCTTGAAGTTGTTTAGGCTCTGCCGAAATTTGAAAGTTTTTTTCTACCCACGGTAGAATCAAATTCCAAACACGATTCAAGAATCGGTATGAGCCTTCCACCCCTTGATCATTCCAATCCAGATCTTTTTCGGGAGGCGCTGCAAAAAGAGAAAAGAGCCGCGCGGTATCAGCTCCATATTTATCAATGAGATAATTTGGATCAACCACATTACCTTTTGATTTACTC
>CAYWGE010000107.1:871-6451 GCA_964457215.1 uncultured Pseudomonadota bacterium | reverse complement strand
AGCGTGTCATTGCCCGACCAATTGTCTCCAACTGAGAAATGAAAAGGATAAAAATTCCATTCTGAAGGATCGTAATTTTCTTCAATCATTATCAAACAAAGCTTGTAGGCAGAACTAATGATCGTTCCACCCGACTCGCGAGTACGATAGAAAGTTTCCTGGTCGACTTCACGAGCAACGGCATCATGAATAATATAGCGTGTTTCCACACCTTGATACTGTGAGCGTAGCCATGTATCGATCCAGAAGGATTCGATTCTCACAATTTCTTTTTGCTCTTGTCCCATAGAGCCCGACACATCCATCATATAAATCAAAACAGCTTTGCGCTCTGGACGTTTCTCTTCTTTGTAAGAACGATAACGACGATCTTCCCGAATAGGCACAATAATAGGTTTGCTGGGATTATAGGCGCCCGATAAAATATGCCGTTTTAATGCTTGTTTGTAAGTGCGTTTAAAGTGACGAAGCGACTCTGGCCCGCTACTTCGAATGGAAGAATATTTATTAGTAGAAGAAACGATCTCTGCTTTGCCTTTAGGTTGAATGCGTGGAAGCTCTAACTCTTCTCCCAATAATTGCGCGAGCTCTTCGAGGGAAAGCTCTACTTCGAGGATATGCTGCCCTTCGGCATTACCTGCCTTACCCTCTCCTCCTTCGTCTTCACCTGCTCCGATTACATCCCCTTCTTTTCCGTTGCCCTGCCCAACGCCGCCTTTTTGTTTTGAACCATAGGTAATATGAGGAATCTCAATGTGTGGAAGGGGAATCGAAATAAGATCTTTCCCCTGCTTGCCGATGAGTTCGCCTTGGGTAATATATTTGCGCAAATCCTTACGGATTTTACCGCGCACAATATGACGAAACCGATTATAGTCCTGCTCAATTTTCATTACCATAATCATCGGAGGGCCGGCTTCGCCTGCCCCCCGCTCCCCCGTCGCCTGCGCAAAGCAAGTTTGACGCAGTCTCCAGGAAAATGAGGGCTATCTCTGTGGTTTATTGTCCTCTGTCTTTAATATCCCCTCTTGCAAAAATGCTGGCGACATAATTCAGCACATCGGATGCACAAACATCGCAATAATTGTAATTCTTAATCAGACGACTTTTGACGACATCAATTTTCTCTTGAGTGTCTTTATCTACGACGCTCGTTACCAATGAGGTAAGTTTGATGGAGTCTTTTTGATCCTCAAAAAGTTTCAACTCAAGCGCCTTGTGGAGGCGTTCATTAGTTTTGTAATCGAATTTTTTTCCTTCGATCGCCAGAGCTCCAATGTAGTTCATAATTTCGCGGCGAAAATCATCTTTTCGTGATTCTGGTATATCGATCTTTTCTTCGATGGAGCGCATAAGCCTTTCATCGGGCTCTTCATCTTGTCCTGTATATTTATTACGGACTTTTTCTTTTTGAGTATAAGCCTTCACGTTATCAATATAATTACTGCATAAGCGGGAAATGGCGTCTTCATCGGCACAAATTGCCCGTTGCACCTCGTTTTTAACCGCATCTTCGTACTCATCTTTCACGACCGACAAAAGTTCCAGATAACGTTTTCTCAACTCTTCGGTTCGAATCATGGTGTGGTGGCGCAACCCACTTTCGAGCTCATTTAAAACCATGAAGGGATTGACGCAACCTTCGCTATCTCGCACCAGAGAATTGGAAATTTTATCTTGGATGTAACGTGGAGAAATTCCATCGAGCCCTTCGCGCACTGCTTCTTTACGCAATTCTTTCACATTGTCTTCGGTGTAACCCGAAAGAGTTTTTCCATCGTAGAGTTTCAATTTTTGAACGAGCGTTAAGTTTGCTTTTTTCGGTTCTTCGAGCCGCGTTAAGATTGCCCACATGGACGCCATTTCGAGTGTATGGGGAGCAATGTGTTTGCCTTTAATTTTCTGGGAATTAAAATCTTTTTGGTAGATTTTCATCTCCTCAGAGAGGCGTGTCACATAAGGCACATCGACTTTTACCGTACGATCGCGCAAGGCCTCCATATAATCATTGCTCTGAAGTTTACGAAATTCGGGCTCATTGGTATGCCCCAAAATCACTTCATCGATATCGGTTTGCGCAAATTTTTTGGGTTTTACTTTGTGTTCTTGAGAAGCCCCTAAAAGATCATAAAGGAAGGCCACATCGAGTTTGAGCACTTCGATAAATTCAATAATTCCGCGATTAGCAATATTAAATTCGCCATCGAAATTAAATGCTCTTGGATCAGACTCCGAACCATATTCTGCAATTTTACGATAATTAATATCGCCCGTAAGCTCGGTGGAATCTTGGTTCTTCTCATCTTTGGGTTGAAAGGTGCCGATTCCAATTCGATCTTTTTCAGAAAGCACCAAACGCTTCACACGAATATGATTCTCAACAACTTTAGACCAATCGCCCTTATAAACTAAAAGTAATTCTTTAAATACAAAACGGCATGAGGGGCAAAGATCACCATCTATAAAAATTTTTTCATTTTCTGGATTTTTCTTATTAATCTCTTCATGCATTTGGACCCGGAGCTCCGGAGGCACTAATCGTAAAGGCTCTTCGTGCATGGGGCAACTTAACTCATCGGCATTTCCAAAAACAGATTCTAATCCCGGAACAGAATTTTTAACCCACTTAAAAGTATAAAGTGCGCCCTCGGGTTTGTGAGAGTAATCTTCTAAGCCTTTCTTTAACAGGCGGGCAATCGTTGATTTTGAAGAACCTACCGGACCGTGTAAGAGGAAAATACGTTTTTCAGTTCCATAACGTTGAGCAGCGCTCTTAAACAAATGAACCAACTTCATTAAATGCAGATCTAAACCATAAATGGCATCTTTTCCATTTTCAAAAGGATCCTTAAAAAAGTTATACCGAACAATCTTCTTTTTATATTCATTATAATCTTCAGAGCCATGGGAGATGATCATATCGTACACCCGCTGAAAAGCGCTGCGGGCAACTTTTGGAGTTTTACGAACGATCTCTAAATAATCCTCAAACTTTCCCTCCCAGGTTAAATCTTGATACTTTTTTACGTCCTGAAGATTTCGGAGCACCTGCATTAAGGAACTATTTTCACTCATACGCTTCCCCTCCTTTCCCCTATCTAAAACAGTGTTTAAGAAAAAACACGCGAACGTAGGTGCGTAAGAACTTAAACACTAGAAGAATCGGGCGACAAAAATTAATGGCTTGAATTAAAAGAGCGATACCGCTCGGAAAACTACAACTGACCTGTGATTCCCCAATCACAAGAATATGATACCATGGCTTTAAACTACTTCAAAGTCTCTTTTTCATTTTGTTGCAAAGTATAACGAACAACGGCACGAATCATTTTGCTACGATTGGCCTTTCCTAAAAGGGTCTTTAAATCGTAATAGACTGTAGGATCGTTGATAAGGCCTCCAATAGTCCCTTCTCCTCTTTCAATCTTCGCGGTCGACTCTTTAATGCTCTGACTCGCCCCTTTAAAGTTTTCCACCGTCTTAGAGAGGTTTTTTGCAAAACCAGGATCCGCAGGATCATAAAGCATGGCGTGCAAAATGCCCTTTCCACTTCGCACTTCCCGAGCTACATCCCGAGCATCATGACTCACCGCGGCAAGATCTGGGATAATATTTCTACCTTTTAAATCGTACATCAAGCTATGAAGAAAACTATCTTTCGTTTGAATATCCCCGACGATTTGATTCATTTTCTTGGATAAATCCGTCATTTCTTTAAGAAGCTCACCGCCTTTTTCTGCGAAATTTTCGAGACTATACCCTTTTCGACTCACCAAAGTAGAACCTCCCTTAAGTTCAGAGGTTGCCGGAGAGCCCACGCTAATCAACACCACCTTATCACCTAATAAACCCTGAGTCACAATAGAGGCCTCACTATCTTCTCGAATACGATCGTGAAAACGATGAGAGATACTTAAATCAAGAGTTACATCTCTTTCTTCTAAATTAGTCGGGAAACGAATATTCTCGACCTTTCCCACTCCTACCCCCGCTAAATAAATTGGTGCGCCAATGCGCAGCCCACTAATATCGTTAAATTTTGCATAAAGGGTGTAATGTCTTTCAAGGAAAGTTTTCTCTTCTCCAACAAAGAAAATAGAAAACATAATCAAAAAAAGTCCTATTAAGACAAACAATCCCACTTTAATTTGCTGCAGATTTTTTTTCTCCATAACTTATTCCCCTATTTCTCCTTGGATGAACTTTCGCACCAGTTGGTTCTGAGAATTTTTAACTTCTTCTTTACTTCCCACAAATTCAATTTTTTTGTCGTAAATAAGCGCCAAACGATCACTAATCTTAAAGGCGCTGCCCATATCGTGCGTCACTACGATGGAGGTCACTTGAAACTTTTTTTGCAATCCAATCACCAATTCATTAATGCGATTAGTGTTGGTTGGGTCTAATCCGGTTGTGGGCTCATCATAAAGAATGACTTCGGGATTGGTCGATAAAGCCCTGGCTAAACCCACACGTTTTTTCATTCCGCCGGATAAGTCCGCGGGCATCATTTTTTCAATTCCGGGCAAACTCACAACCGAGAGTTTATCCTTCACAATCGACGCTATCTTTTCTTCGCTGTAATCAAAATGTTCTCGGAGTGGATAAGAAACATTTTCTCCTACCGTTAAAGAATCAAACAAGGCCGCTCCCTGAAACAACATTCCGATTCGCCGACGCATAACAATCAAATCTTCGGGGTCCATCTCGCACACATTTTTACCTGCAAAAAAAATCTTTCCAGAATCGGGAGGCATGACTCCCAATAACAATTTGAGAAGTACGCTTTTTCCGGTTCCCGACCCTCCGATAATCGTGAGAGTTTCCCCTTTATAAACTTCTAAAGTAAGACCCTTGAACACTTCGGTGTTTCCAAAGCTCTTACAAATATTTTCAAAACGAATCAAAACTTCCATTAGAACGTGCTTCCTCTACCCTCCACCCCAAAAGGGCCGGAGAGGTCTAAAATGCCAAAAACAGCTTGGTTAGAAAAAAATCAGAAACAAAAATACAAATAGAGGCATACACCACCGATAGGGTCGTCGAGCGCCCAACGCCTGCCGTACCGCCTTGTGTATTCAAGCCTTGATAACAAGCGATGATGCCAATAAAAAATCCAAAGAAAAGAGTTTTGGTCATTCCGCTCGCCACATCTTTAAATTCGAGGCTTCTTGAAATTTGATCGAGATAAAACTGAGAACTCACACCAGTCTCCATCATGCTGATCACCATTCCGCCCAAAATGCCTATGAAGTCGGCTAAGATGGTTAACAGAGGGGCACAAAGTGTAATAGCAATCACTCGAGGCACTACCAATTTCTGGACGGGACTCGCGCCCATGGCTTCGATTGCCAAAATTTGCTCCGTCACATTCATCGAGCCTAACTCTGCAGTAATTCCTGATCCTACTCGAGCCGCCAACATCAGAGAGGTTAAGACAGGCGCAAGCTCACGTGTAATTCCGATTCCTATAATTTGTCCGGTATAGAGTTGTAGACCAAAGCGTTTTAGCCCCACAATAAATTGCACTGCTAAAACCATTCCTGTGAAGACAGCGATCAAATTGGTAAGAGAGCTCGA
>CAYWGE010000107.1:0-861 GCA_964457215.1 uncultured Pseudomonadota bacterium | reverse complement strand
TTAACTATGATAAGGAAGATGAATCTGTCACTCAAAATTTATCTTTAAAAAGAGAAGCGACAGTTTGGTAGGCAAGAAAAGAAAGACCGCCGAGGAAATCGACTAGCCCCCCAAGACCTTCCGCCATCCAAGTGACTCCATTGGCAATTGCTTTAAGGTTGTCCATTATAAATAAACGCCCCATAGAACTTTTCGAAGTCCGAAGAGGCCTGAGCATATTTTGTAGGATCTGCGACTAATGCAAAATCAAACAAACACGTGTCTTTCTTAATAACGACCGTATCGAGGTTAATTAAAACTCCATCCACTTTTCCCTGCACAATCGTCCGTAGTGCTGCCCGATCGGATAAAGTAAGCTCTTTTTGGTTGATATTTTTTTGTTCGTCTAAGCCCATATGCAGATGGGTAGTTAAAGTCTTTAAAGAGGCATCTTCAAAAGCACCATCGCAGAAAGCATCGGTTGTAATGGTGCTTTCTAAAGCATCGTTACGGAAGCTTAAGGTTCTATAAGGCTTGATCTGAACTCTTCTCCAGCCCGCAGGCAAAACACCTACTCCGTAACTGCCTCCTTGAGTGATGACTTTTCCGGGCTTGTAATCCACAACTCGCCCTGAGTTTTTAATACCTTTTCCAAAGAAACAGGCTGAGAGAAGAAACAAAATAAAAAACGAAATAAAAAGACGAAAATTCAAACGCCTTACCCCTTTCATAAAGTATGTACAATGCTTTGCAAGCTTAGATAACTACTAACGATTATTATTAGATGATAACAAAGCGGTAAAAGTTAGCAAGCGTTCTTGTATTTTATTTTTTTTTTGCTACACAAAGACAATGCTTGAAGTTTTAAAAAATAATTATCAA
>CAYWGE010000106.1:3492-6453 GCA_964457215.1 uncultured Pseudomonadota bacterium | reverse complement strand
TGGGATCTACATTTTTATGGAAGAAACTAATCTCTACCGCGAACAGCGTCTTGAAAAAGTTCAGCAAATGATCGAAAAAGGGGAAAATCCTTACCCCAATAATTTTTCTCCGCGTCATTTAGCTCTACCTTTACACGAACAATTCGCCAATACCTCGAAAGAGGAATTAGAAACAAAAACAGATGAATATTCATTAGCCGGTCGTGTGATGGCCGTGCGTTCTTTCGGCAAAGCCGCCTTTGTGCAGCTTCAAGATCGTACCGGACGCTTTCAAATCTTTGTTCAAAAAGGAACTGTCAGCGATGAAGCTTTTGAATTGTTTAAATCACTTGATTTAGCCGACTTTATTTTTGTGCAAGGGCCTCTTTTTCGCACTAAAACAGACGAATTAACGCTTAAAGCGCATGAATTACGCTTGGTGGTGAAAGCGCTTCACGGTTTGCCTGAGAAATGGCATGGATTAACCGATGTAGAGACGCGTTATCGCCAACGTTATATCGATCTTTTGGCTAACCCCGAAGTCAAAACCGTTTTTGTGGTACGCTCAAAAATCATCCAATTCATCCGTAATTTTTTCGTAAAACGGGATTTTTTAGAAGTCGAAACTCCCATGATGCATCCCATTCCTGGAGGCGCCGCGGCTCGTCCTTTTATCACGCATCACAACACACTCGACATGGATCTCTACTTGCGTATCGCTCCAGAGCTTTACCTAAAAAGATTAGTGGTGGGTGGTTTTGAACGTGTATTCGAAATTAATCGAAACTTTAGAAATGAAGGAATTTCGATTCAGCATAATCCTGAATTCACGATGTTGGAGTTCTATCAAGCCTATGCGACATACGAAGATTTGATGAATCTTACTGAAGAGTTGCTGAGCTCTTTAGTTTTAGAAATTTGCGGTAAAGAAGAAATTGATTATCAAGGCACCCCCATTAGCTTTGCTGCGCCTTTTAAGCGTTGTCGTTTTATAGATTCGTTAGTAGAAATTGGGGGAGTACCTGCCGAAGTTTTAAAGTCTCGGGAACTAGCAAAAAACTTTGCCCAAAAACTTCAAATTAAACTTAAGTTTGAAGAAGAAGGTTTGTTAGCAATTCTTACCGAAATCTTCGAAAAAATAGTCGAGCCCAAATTAATCAATCCTACTTTTATTACCCATTATCCGACTGAAGTTTCTCCACTTTCCCGACGCAATGACGCGGATCCTCAATTTACCGATCGTTTTGAATTGTTCATTTATGGGCGAGAGATTGCGAACGCGTTCTCCGAATTGAATGATCCGATTGATCAAAAAGAGCGTTTTCTAAGACAGGTGGACTCTCGCGCAAAAGGAGATGATGAAGCCATGTTTTTAGATGAAGATTATATACGTGCCTTAGAGCAGGGCATGCCTCCTACAGCAGGGCAAGGAATTGGCATTGACCGTTTGGTGATGCTACTCACCAACCAAGCTTCCATTCGAGATGTCATTTTATTTCCACAGCTAAGAAAAGAATAATTGTTAAATCAAGGCACTTAATTTGTGTAAGGTTGTGAATGTCTTTTGTCTCTTTCATCGCCCGCCGCTATCTTAAAACTAAAGATAAAGCTTTTGGATTTTCTCTTTTGGGAACTTTAGGATTAATGGGGGTTGTCTTAGGCGTGTTTGCTCTCATCGTCGTGCAAGGGGTGATGGCCGGTTTTTCTCGAGATTTACGTGCCAAACTTTTAGGGTTTTCAGCTCCTATTATCCTTACCCCTCTTCAAAATAAAAATTTTGATGGAAAGACCGCGCCCTTACTGGAGAACCAAAAAGATCCTTTATATCCTTTCTTAGAAACAGAGCTTATTTTAATCCCCCCGAGTGAAGAGGCCCAAGGCGTAAAGTTAAAAGGAGTTCGCCCAGAAGATCCTCTTTTTAAAAAGATCGAAGTGGAATTTGTCGAAGGATTTGGGCCTAAAGATCTTTCTTCAAAAGAAGGGGAGTTGCCCGGTATTTTAATTGGAACAGAGTTAAGTCAGAAAATGGGAATATTGCCACTTCTCACCGAAGAAGTGCGTTTAGTTTATCCTTTTGGAGAGGTTGATCCTTCTGGCGAAATGCGCCCAAAGCAACGTCACTTTCGGGTCATTGGAACATTTAAGAGTCAATATTATGAATACGATCACAAATATATACTGGTCGATTTAGCAGAGGCCAGGCGCTTGCTTCCTGTCAGTGAAGTACCTACTCAATGGGCCTTGCAAATTCCGCAGATTTTAAATTCTGAATCAATAGCTCATGCTTTAGAAAAAGAATTAAATGGTTCCTATAAGGTTCAAAGTTTTGCATCGAGTCATCAAAAGATATTTGCTGCCTTAAAGCTTGAGCGTTTTGTGATGTTTCTTGTTTTAGGGCTCATGATTCTAATTGCTTCTTTCAGTATTTTTAGCCTGACTTTTCTCTCGGTGGTCCAAAAGAAAAAAGAAATCGCCATTTTTAAGGCGATGGGATTTAGCAATAAGAATATTGAAAGAGTCTTTGCACGCATGGGTTGGATTTTAGGTGCATGGGGAACCGCGATTGGATTTGTGTTTGCCGTGATCGCTATTTTATATCTCAAAACCTATCCTTTACCCATGCCTTCTTCTTACTACCTCACTAGTTTACCGATTGCGTGGGATCCTCTCTCGATTGCTTTGATTGTTGCTTTGTCTCCTTGTCTAACCTTTTTTGCTGCTTGGATTCCTGCACGAATGGTGAATTCAATTGAACCGGTGGAGGCATTGAGAGGAGAATGAAAAGTTTATTTTTTTTACTCAAACGAAATCTGATTCCTCGCTCTGAGTTTTTTTCTTTAAAAGGGATGGCCACCGTTGCGCTCTTGGGAATCGTATTGGGAGTGGCGGCGCAATCGGTGACTCTTTCAATTTTAGATGGATTTGAGAAAAGCTTTAAGCAGTCTATCTTGGGCTTTAATGCACAGCTCGTTTTGCTTAAAG
>CAYWGE010000106.1:0-3482 GCA_964457215.1 uncultured Pseudomonadota bacterium | reverse complement strand
AGATCTGCAGAAACAGCTCCTGGCTTATACGGATAAAGGCATCCGAGCCATGACCCCTTTTTTATATCGTGAAACATTAATTGTTTATCACTCTACTATCAAAGGAGTTGTGCTCAAAGGGATTGACCCTCAATCCTTTTCAAATGTTTACCAAGTGCAAATTACACCTTTTTCTCCCAATTCAAAGCCCGGCGCTCAGATTCTTTCTGAAACCGCCGAATATCCTCCGGTGATCTTAGGAAGAGACTTAGCAGAACAATTAGCACTCAAGCCGGAAGATCCTTTTATTTCTGTATTTTCACCCGAAGGAAACTTAAGCAAGGTTGCCGATGAAAAAAACTTTAAACGCTTTCAAGTGGTAGGAGTTTTTTCGACCGGTTTGTACGAGTATGACTCTCAATTTATGCTCGTGAATCTTTCTACAGCCCAATCTTTTTTTAAAATCCCCGATAAAATTACCGGATTTGAAATGAAGGTAGAACCTTTAGAGGCCGCCAGTAGCCTGGCTACTCAATTGCAAAATGTTTTTGAGACGCCTTATCAGATCATTTCTTGGAATCAATTAAATGCCGAAATTTTCCAAGCATTACGCATAGAGAAACAAGTTTTCTTTATATTAATGGGATTACTTGTTTTAGTTGCGAGTTCTAATTTAGTAGGGTTGATGATTGTGTTGATTGCGGCCCAGAGAAAAGAAGTTTCTATTTTGAGGGCTTTGGGAATGAAAAGTAGAAACCTTAAAGCTCTTTTCGCGTTGCAAGGAGCTTTTCTGGCGGGAATGGGAGTTATTATAGGCTTAATCTTAGGCGCTGGGCTTACTTATGGTTTGGCGCATTTTCAAATTTTTGATGTCGCCAAGGAAGTCTATTTGGTTTCAAAACTTCCAGTTGCATTTTCTATGAAAAATTTTTTACAAGTCTTTGTTTTTGCAATGCTGATCTCCGTGATTGCAAGTCTTTGGGCAGCGAGGCGTGTGACAAAAATAGAACTAGATTTATGACCGAGTCGGGCACCCACGAAGTGGGTCGACGAGGAAATGGTTGTAGCCGTAGGCGAAAACCATGACCGAACTTGAAATATCTTTCCCCTCGAGTGGGCGAGGAAATGGTTGTAGCCGTAGGCGAAAACCATGACCGAAAACGTGAGAATTATAAACCATGACTAATGCTTTATTAGAAGGCAAAAATATTCACAAAACCTACTTTCAAGGCTTAAAACCCTTAGAAGTGTTACGAGGCGTCGATATTTCTTTTCAAGCTGGCGAGAAAGTGGTGATTGTTGGAGCTTCCGGGGCTGGAAAATCAACCTTGCTTCATATCTTAGGAACCTTAGATCGGCCAACCCAAGGGGAGCTTTACTTTGAAGGGCGACGATTTGAGCAAAACGAAAACAAACTCGCCCATTTTAGAAATCAAAATTTGGGATTTATTTTTCAATTTCACCACTTACTCCCCCTTTTTACAGCCCTTGAGAATGTGATGATGCCTCTCTTAATTGGGGGAGAGAGCAAAAAACAGGCAGAGAGCCAAGCGAAAGAGATTTTAGCCGAAGTAGGGTTAAATGATCGTTTTTCACATAAACCTCCCGAATTGTCTGGAGGAGAACAGCAACGTGTGGCAATAGCACGGGCACTGATTCGAAGGCCTAAAATTATTATGGCCGATGAGCCAACAGGGAATTTAGATACGGAAAATTCATGGAAAATTTTTGAATTGCTCTTAAGCCTCAATGAGAAGTATCAAGCAACTCTTATTTTAGTGACTCACAATGAGGAAATTGCGAAAGAGTTTACGCGAAAGCTTTGGATGAAGGATGGAAAGATTGTCTAAAAATAAAAAAATTTGGACCTTTTTGGTTTTACTTAGTTGGATACTCACCTTTTTGCCAGTCCAAACCCGCGCGGCTTCTTCAGATAATGTCGTCAGCGTTGAGTTTGAAGGGCTCCGCAAAGTAGATCAACAAGCCCTGCAAGCTGCTGTAGAAACTCGAGTAGGTTCTCGTTTCTCAGCCGATACCTTAAACGAAGATCTAAAACGCATGTATGCGTTGGGCCTTCTTTCAAATATTGAAATCGAAAAAGAATCAGTTGCGGGTGGAATCAAAATAATCTTTAAAGTTCAAGAAAAGCCAGTTGTTGCGAAAATTTTGGTGCAAGGGAATAAAGAAATCAGCCGTGACAAAATCATGGCAGAGATTACCCAAAAGGTGAATCAGACTCTAGATGAGAAAAAAATTGGGCAATCCAAAGAAAAAATTAAAGAAATATATGCCAAAGAGGGAATGGGACTGGCCGTTGTCAGTACAGAATTAAAAAGTAATACTTCTAACCCGCAAGATACAGATCTTGTTTTTGTCATTACCGAAAATAAAGAACTTAAAGTCAAAAAAATCACTTTTACTGGGAATACGGTTTTTAAAGAACGCAAATTAAAAGGGTTCATGAAAACCAAAGAAAAAGGGATGCTCTCTTTTTTGACAGGTTCTGGAAAATATCGCGATGAAATGATTGAGCGCGATACCGCTTTTATTACTTATCAGTATTTGAATTTAGGATATTTAAAAGTTCAGGTAGAAAAACCGGATATCATTCCTTTGCCTAATAAAGAAGGGATTGAGTTGCGTTTTCGTATTTCCGAAGGCAAGCGCTATCGGATTAAAAGTGTGGATGTGATGGGGGATATCATCACGACGAAAGAAGAGCTCCTTTCTAAATTCAATACTCTAAAGGGAAATTATTATTCTCAAAAAATTCTAGAAGATGATTTGCAAAAACTTACCGAGATTTATGGAAACCAAGGTTACGCCTTTGCCAATATTCGTCCTCAACCTGTGCCGGATGAAGAAGCCCTAGAGGTAGGAATCAACGTCATTATCGATAAAGGCAAAAAAATTACTATCGAGCGGATTAACATCACCGGTAATAAAATTACTCGCGATAAAGTCATTCGACGCGAATTAAAAATCACAGAAAACAGTTTGTACAACGAAAGTTTAGTGCGCCAATCAAAACAGCGCCTCGAAGGTTTAGGGTATTTCGAATCCGTTGAGTTTTCTACTCCAAAAGGTTCCGCCGATGATAAGCTTAACCTTAATATTCAGGTAAAAGAAAAGTCGACCGGAAGTTTCTCGATAGGTGCTGGGTACAGTACGGTTGAAAGTTTTATTTTTACGGCGTCTATTTCTAAACAGAACTTCTTAGGACTTGGCATCAGTTGCTCAGTGATGGCCGAAGTCTCTAAAATTCGTCAGCAATTCCAACTTCAATTTACTGATCCTTACTTTTTAGATACACAATGGATTTACAACACGAATATTCAAAAACTTATTACGAGTTACGATAACTTCACTCGAAATTCTTTGGGTGGAGAAATGAGTTTAGGACATCGATTTTTTGATTATTCTTCCGCTAGCTTGGGTTACCGTTTTGAAGATGTAAAGGTGGATGATTTTGCGACGTTAGTGCCTCAACTCTTTCGAGATGA
>CAYWGE010000105.1:2840-6480 GCA_964457215.1 uncultured Pseudomonadota bacterium | reverse complement strand
CGCATGGGGTTTGCGGTAGATCGCGCAAATGCCAATGGCTCTTTTCGCCTCGCGAGTCCTTAATCTTTTCACCGGAACTCACTAAAAAAAGGAATAGCCAAGCCATTGATTTTGCTATAACCGGTGGGTCTTCGGTTTTTGTGTAGCAGCCGAATCCTCAATTGCATTTAATATTAACTCAATAAAAGGAAGTTTATGAAAGTAAGAGTTGAAGAAGTTTCACCCATTAAAAAGAAATTATTTATCGATGTTTCTCAAGAAGAGTATGTCAAAGAACTCGATCAAGCCTACCAAAGATTGCAAAAGAAAGTCAGTGTGCGTGGTTTTCGAAAAGGAAAAGCCCCCCGTTCTATCCTTGAGCAAAGTTATCGTGATCAAGTCGAGTCTGATGTGCTTTCTCATCTTCTTGAGCATAGTTATGTTGATGCCTTGCGAGAGCAAAAAATCAATCCCGTGGCTCAACCTAAGATTTCGGATTTGAAGCGTGAAGACAACCAATCTTTAAGTTATGTGGCTGAAGTTGAAGTCATGCCGGTAGTGGCTGTTAAAGATTACAAAAAAATTAAATTAAAAAAAGCTTCGGCAGAGGTCTTAGATGAAGATCTGCAGCGCGAATTAGAAAATTTAAGACAAAGCAACGCTCAGATTTCTCCCATTGAAGAAGATGTAGCGATTTCTCAAGGGCACATTGCCTTGATTGATTTTGTGGGAAGATTAAATGGAGAAGCATTTGAAGGGGGCGCGGGTAAGGCCGTGAGTGTTGAGGTAGGAGCGGGTCGTTTCATTCCCGATTTTGAAAAGGGACTGGTTGGAATGAAAAAGGGAGAGACGAAAAAAGTCGAAGTCACTTTTCCGGCCGATTATCCCACGGCAACCTTAGCAGGGCAAAAAACAGAATTTGAAATGACGGTAAACGATATTAAAAAGAAAATATTGCCGGAGCTCAACGACGATTTTGCGCGTGATCTTGGCCAATTTGATTCGTTAGAAGCGATCAAAAATAAGATTAAAGAAAGTTTAGCACAGCAAAAAGAACAAGCCAGCCGTAACCAACTCTTTGGGCAGATTTTAGATCATTTGATTGAAAAACATCCTTTTGAGATTCCCGATGCGATGGTCGAAGAAGAATTGGGTGCCATGTTAGAAAACACCCGACAACGCTTAGAGCAACAGCGCATGACTTTAGAGCAGGTAGGCATCACTCCCGAAAGTTTCCGCACTCAAAATCGTGAAGCAGCTTTGAAGCGAGTAAAAGGTTTTCTTTTATTCGATGCAGTAGCCCGTCATGAAAATATTCAGGTGAGTGAAGAAGAAATTAAAAACCGAATCGCAAAGATTGCAGCAGGTTATGGGCAAAACCCTGAAGTAGTAGAACGCTATTATAAAGAACAAAGAATGTTGCCCCATTTACAAACGCAAATTCTCGAAGAAAAAATTTTAGATTTTCTTATTGCAGAAGCAAACGTTAGTTCTTAAGCTAAAAGTCTTCAAAAACTTTTTTAAAAGGAGAAATCATGAGTGCATTGGTTCCAATGGTCATCGAACAAACTCACCGCGGAGAAAGAGCTTATGATATTTATTCCCGCTTACTAAAAGATCGAATTGTTTTTATTGGAACTCCTATTAATGATGATATCGCGAATTTAGTGATCGCTCAGCTCCTCTTTTTAGAAAGTGAAGACCCTGAAAAAGATATTCATATCTATGTGAATTCTCCCGGAGGCTCTGTGACAGCAGGGCTCGCCATCTACGATACTATTCAATATGTAAAACCCGATGTTTCTACTCTTTGTATAGGACAAGCCGCCTCTATGGGGGCCTTGCTTTTGGCGTGCGGCACGGCGGGCAAACGTTTTGCCTTGCCTCACTCCCGAATTTTGATTCATCAACCCATGGGTGGGTTTCAAGGCCAAGCGACGGACATTGATATTCAAGCCCGTGAAATTTTGCGTCTTCGTGAAGAGCTTAATAATATTCTCGTGAAGCATACCAAGCAGCCCGTGAAGAAAATCCAGCAAGATACCGAAAGAGATTATTTTATGAGCGGTCTTGAAGCCAAAGAGTATGGCTTGATTGACGATGTGGTCAATTATCGCGAAAAAGAAAAGCCAAAAAAGGCTTAAGCATCTTCTGTTTAAGTAATTTCTAAAAAAGCCGTCTAAAGGCTTAAACAAGCATCCTGCCTGAACTTGCCGCGTTGCGTCTAGTGTTGATTTCTTTAAATATTTTTTTCAGTTTCTTGACAGTCTTGTCAATTCAGTCAATACTATTTGTGTAGGGTTTTATTAAAACCCGAAGGAGTGAATGTGGCAAAAACATTTAATGATGATCCTAGCCATTTAAGTTGCAGTTTTTGCGGAAAGTCTCAACGAGAAGTCAAAAAGCTCATTGCGGGCCCTACAGTTTATATTTGTGACGAGTGTATTGAGCTTTGTAACGATATTATTGCGGAAGAACAAACCAAACAAGAACTGCTTAAAACCCGATCGAGTGTTCCAAAACCCGCCGAGATTAAAAAGGTTTTAGATGAATATGTCATTGGTCAAGAAAAGGCCAAACGGACCCTTTCGGTGGCGGTTCATAACCATTATAAGCGCATTGAAGCCCGTCAAGCGGGAGCGGATGTAGAGCTCCAAAAGTCCAATATTTTGCTCATTGGTCCCACGGGAACCGGTAAAACACTGCTTGCCCAAACCCTAGCTAAAATTCTAAATGTTCCTTTTACAATCGCTGATGCGACGACTCTTACGGAAGCAGGCTACGTAGGAGAAGATGTCGAAAATATTATTTTGTATCTTTTACAGGCTGCTGATTACGACAAAGCGAAGGCTGAACGCGGTATCGTTTATATCGATGAAATTGATAAAATTTCTCGTAAATCCGAAAATCCTTCGATTACACGCGATGTTTCGGGAGAAGGCGTTCAACAGGCATTACTCAAAATTATTGAGGGTACTGTCGCCAATCTTCCTCCAAAAGGGGGGAGAAAACATCCTCAACAAGAATATATTCAAATTGATACTACCAATATTCTCTTTATCTGTGGTGGAGCTTTTGTAGGATTAGAAGATGTCATCCAACGCCGGATGAGTGAGAAAAATATGGGGTTTGGTGCAGATGTTAAGCCCCGCCATGAAAAAAAGGTAGGTCAGTTGCTTGCCGAAGTACAAACCGAAGATTTACTCCGTTTTGGTTTGATCCCTGAATTTGTGGGACGACTCCCGGTGATCGCTACTCTCGAAGAGTTAGATGAGAGCGCCTTGGTAGATATTCTTACCAAACCTAAAAATGCCTTAATTAAACAGTATCAACGTTTATTTGAGTTTGAAAAAGTAAAAATGAAATTTACGCCCGGTGCACTTTCTGCGGTAGCCAAAGAAGCCATTAAGCGGAAGTCCGGTGCTCGAGGTCTACGTGCGATTTTAGAACATGCAATGCTCGATATTATGTACGAAATTCCCTCGGCAACGAATGTTCGTGAAGTGGTTGTAAATGAAGACGTGTTTACCAAAAAAGAACAACCCTTGATTGTGTATGAAAAGAAAGTAGAATCAGCTTAAGCGTCATTGGGGATCGAACATTAGTAAAAAATTCTTAGGGGTCACCCCTTTACAACTCTGTAAAGGGATACATATCTAAC
>CAYWGE010000105.1:0-2830 GCA_964457215.1 uncultured Pseudomonadota bacterium | reverse complement strand
TGGATACTCCACAAGTCCCTAGTCCTGTTAATCCAAATGTAAAAACGATTCCTTTGCTTCCTCTTCGCGATATTATCATTTTTCCCCATATGGTTGTGCCTCTGTTTGTGGGGCGTGAAAAGAGTATTAATGCCTTAGATGAGGCGATGAATGCAAAAGTAGATGTGTTGTTGGTCGCTCAAGTGAATGCGAAAACCAATGACCCAAAAGAAGAAGATATTCACCGTGTAGGAACTTTGGGCACTATTATCCAACTGCTTCGCTTGCCCGATGGCACCATTAAAGTTTTAGTCGAGGGCCGGAAACGTGCTCGAATTCAGCGTTATATTCCCCATGAAACTTCTTTTTTGGTTGAAGTAGAAGAAATTAACGAAAGCCGAGATGTAACCGTTGAAGTCGAAGCCTTAATGCGTTCGATTAAATCCACTTTCGAAACTTACGTAAAACTCAATAAACGCATTCCCCCTGAAATGCTTTCCTCTGTTGCAGTAATCGACGATCCTTCACGTTTAGCTGATACGATCGTGGCGCATCTTAATCTCAAGCTGGTTGATAAACAAAAGATTTTAGAAATTGAAAGTCCAGGCGAACGTCTCACCAAACTCTATGAGCTTATGCAGGGTGAAATCGAAATTCTTCAAGTTGAAAAGAAGATTCGTTCTCGTGTGAAAAAGCAAATGGAGAAAACGCAGCGCGAGTATTATTTAAATGAGCAGATGCAAGCGATTCAAAAAGAGTTGGGTGAACGCGATGAGTTCAAGAGCGAAATGCAGGAGCTCGAAGAAAAAGTAAAAACAAAAAAGATGAGCGCCGAAGCGACGAAGAAGGTTAAAAAAGAGTTGAAAAAACTCAAGATGATGTCGCCGATGTCGGCAGAAGCAACCGTGGTGCGAAATTATATCGATTGGATTTTGTCTCTTCCATGGGGCGAATATACCACCGATATGTTAAATATTCCGGAATCACGTAAAACTTTAGATGAAGATCATTATGGTTTAGAAAAAGTTAAAGAGCGTATTCTCGAATATTTGGCTGTACAAAGTTTAGTCGATAAAATGAAAGGACCCATTCTCTGTTTAGTGGGACCTCCAGGAGTAGGTAAAACTTCGCTCGCTCGCTCGATTGCACGGGCCATGGGACGTAAGTTTGTGCGTTGTTCATTGGGAGGCGTGCGCGATGAAGCAGAAATTCGCGGGCACCGTCGTACTTATATTGGGGCCTTGCCCGGAAAAATCATCCAGTCGTTGAAAAAAGCAGGTTCGGCAAACCCCGTATTTCTTTTAGATGAAATCGATAAAATGAGTGCCGATTTTAGGGGAGATCCCGCGTCGGCCTTGCTCGAGGTTTTAGATCCCGAACAAAATAATACCTTTAACGATCATTACCTTGATTTAGATTACGATCTTTCAAAAGTAATGTTCATTACAACGGCGAATACCTTACATAGCATTCCTCTTCCTCTGCAGGATCGTATGGAAATTCTTCGTATTCCGGGTTACACCGAAGACGAAAAACTTCACATCGCAAAAAAATATCTCATTCGTAAGCAAAAAGAATCGCATGGTTTAACCGATGAGAATATCGATATTAGCGATTCTGCTGTCTTGATGACGATTCGCCGGTATACCAAAGAAGCCGGTGTGCGTAATCTAGAGCGAGAAATGGCCACGATCTGCCGAAAAGCGGCACGTCAGATTGCTGAAAAAGGAAAAGATAAAAAAATCCGCGTGAGTGGCCAGAATGTTTCAAAGTATTTAGGTATCCCAAAATTTAGCTATGGTTTAGCCGAAGAAAAAGACGAAGTGGGTATTACCACAGGGCTTGCCTGGACGGAATTTGGCGGAGAGCTTCTCTCTACCGAAGTCTCGATTATGCCGGGTAAAGGAAAATTAACCATTACCGGTAAATTAGGAGACGTCATGCAAGAATCTGCACAAGCAGCGATGAGTTGCGTGCGGAGTCGAGTGACTGGTTTTGGTTTGGATAAAGATTTTTATCAACGCATTGATATTCATATCCATGTGCCTGAGGGAGCGATTCCAAAAGATGGGCCTTCGGCAGGCATCACCATGGCTACCTCGATTATTTCTGCCCTTTTGCGTATTCCAGTCCATAAAGATATTGCGATGACGGGTGAAATTACACTACGCGGCAAAGTGTTGCCGATTGGTGGTTTGAAAGAAAAAATCTTAGCTACCCATCGGGGTAAGATTAAAACTGTTCTTATTCCTAAAGAGAATGAGAAAGATTTAAAAGATATTCCGAGCAATATTTTAAGAGAGATTAAGGTCATTCCTGTAGAAAATATTGATCAGGTTCTTGAGCTTGCTCTGGTTCTTCCTCACCCCGATCGTTTGGTGAGAAAAGCAGAGACAAACTATGAGAAAATTTTAGAAGATCTACTCTATAAGAAGAATGAAGCTGCAAAAACTGAGGCGGTAGTTCCTGGAACTCCCCCGCCTCCTGCAAGTGATTTAATTCATCATTAAAAGATTTTGGTGTAGTAGGGGCAATTTATGAGTTGCCCCTACGCCCCATTCTTAAACCTAGAAAATCTTGGAGTGAATGAGAGGCTAAACGAAGATAGGGATTCTCTCGTTTTTGCTCTTCCATACTTGAGCTGGGTGCGGCCGCGTAGTTATGGCCTGGATATAAAATAGTTTCATCGGGTAGGCGCATGAGCTTTTGAGTGAGACTGTAATACATTTCTTCAGGGCTAGAATCTTGAAAATCACAACGTCCGCAACCATTGATGAATAAAGTGTCTCCTGAAATTAGATTGTTTTGAACATGAAAGCATTGGCTACCTTGGGTATGTCCAGGAGTGTGG
>CAYWGE010000104.1:0-6490 GCA_964457215.1 uncultured Pseudomonadota bacterium | reverse complement strand
GAAGGTAAATTTGTAGATATAAGGAAATATTAATATGAAATCATTTACATCTCATCGGGGAATTTTAGCCACCTTAGATCGTGCGAATGTCGATACCGATCAAATCATCGCTAAACAATTTTTAAAATCGATCAAACGCACGGGATATGGAGAAAATTTATTTTTTGATTGGCGCTATCTGCCAGATGGAAGCTCTAATCCTGACTTCGAGCTCAACGCGCCACGATTTCATAATGCAAGTATTTTAGTCACACGAAATAATTTTGGCTGTGGTTCTTCTCGAGAACACGCTGTTTGGGCGGTGGTTCAGTATGGTTTTACAACGGTTATTGCTCCTAAAATGGGCGATATTCCAGCATTTGCGGACATTTTTTATAATAACAGTATTAAAAATGGATTGCTCTGTATTAGCTTGAACGAAAAAGAAGTAGACGAAATTTTTCAAATGGTAGGCCGCTATAGAGGTTTAGAAGCGACTGTGAATTTAGAAGAGCAGAGAATTACTTTGCATATTCCTGAAGTTGATGAAATTTCATTTCATTTTGAGATTGATTCCGCCGTTAAAACCCACTTGATTCGCGGCTTGGATGATATTGGTTTGACACTTCAACACGAAAAAGAAATTAGTAAGTTTGAAGAAAAGCACTCTCCCCAAAAAAGTTGGTAGTTCTGTATGCAAAGACGAGAGATAAAATTATTCATTTTATTTATATGGATGGTTATGAATTTATTCTCTCTTGCCTATGCAGAGAATAAATCACTCACCCTCGATCATTCGTCTTGCGTGAAAGATGCCGATTGCATTAGTTCGGTTGAAGGATATGGTTCAGGATGCCTCCATTATTGTGGAACGATGGATAGCGACCGGTGCGATCAATCCGTTAAAGTTTGCTCGGCATCAAATCGAACAAAAACTCCCGGACCCTCCTGTTATATTAGTCGTCCTTGTTATCCCCCGAAGAAGGTTTGGTGTGAACAAGGAAAATGCAAAAGCGAATAGAGTCTCGCCATTTTCTAGAAGGTTCATTTAAAGTGTTGAATGCATTAAAAGAAAAATTTAACCAATATTGTTTAACTCTAGGTGTAAAAGCAGAAATGCCTACTGTGCCAAAGCAAGATGGTTCTGCTCATATAGAATTTATCGACAATCAATTTCATTACAAGGTAACAGAGCGAGGAAATGAGTATGAACATAGAATCACAAGTGATGAAAACGAAGCCCTCTACTGGCTTATTTCAGATTTAGTGTTTGCTTTAGCTACGGACTTTGAATTGAAGAATCGAGTTCCAGGTCAAGATTTCCGTCGGCGTCTATTTTCAAAAGAAATTGAATTAATAGAGATGCTCCGATTAGACTGGGGAGCAAGAAAACGCAGAGAGATAGAAAAACTTGTTTTGAAAAATCCTTACAAGGATAATCTTTAAATTATTCTATTCAATTGGTGCGCTTAATTTCCGCCTAAAGAGCTCGAATAATTTCTTCCGCCATTTCTTCAGTGTTGAGTATTTGATATTTTTTTAAGATTTTTTGAGTGGCCGCCTTATCTTTTGCAGCGATCGGTGCTTTAATTTCTTGATACGCTTCTTTCACCCCACAGATATCAATGGTTCGCGCGCCTTTGTCTAAAGCTTTTGCCACCGCATTTTCAATGGCTTGAGCTTCTTTTTCTAATTTAAAACTATAAGAAAGCATCATGGCTGCTGAGCGGATTTGAGCGATAGGATTTACAATGCCAAGCCCTGTAAGATCGGGTGCTGTACCGCCAGAGGGCTCGTACATGCCAAAACCTTTTTCGTTGATGGAGGCAGAAGGAAGTAGACCCAAAGACCCCGTAATGGCGGCTGAGAGATCGCTTAAAATATCTCCAAAAAGATTTTCAGTCACAATGACGTCAAATTGGCGCGGCCAGGTGGCAATTTGCATGGCCGCGTTATCAACGTATTGATGCTGAAGTTTTACGTCCGGATATTCTTTCGCTAGTTCATTAGCGACTGAGCGCCAAAGCTTAGAGGAGTCCAAAACGTTGGCCTTGTCTATAGAATGCAGCACCTTTTTGCGCTTTCTTGCGGCTTCGAATCCTACTCTCACGATCCTTACGATTTCCTTCCGAGAATACTTCATGTTATCAGAGGCGTACTTGCCACCTGTATCTTCCATGCGAACTCGATCCCCAAAATACACACCTCCCGTGAGTTCGCGGACAGTTAAAATTTCAAATCCTGTATTTCCTTTTTCATCGGCAAGGCGCTCAGGTTTAAGGGAAGAAGCAGAGGCGAGTGGGGCATAAATCGTGGCCGGACGAAGGTTTGCAAAAAAACCATAATATTTTCGAATGGCCAGTAAGCCTTCTTTTTCGACTAATCCTTGAGGTAAATCGTCTCGTCCTACTGAACCAAATAATATAGCTTCTGAGGAATCGGTTACCTTTAAGGTTTCAGGAGGAAGAGGGTGTTTGTATCGATCGTAAGCAGCGCCCCCGACTAAAGCCTCTTGAAAATCAAAACTAAGGTTGAATTTTTGAGCAGTGGCTTGCAGCACCTTTAAGGCAGCGGCCATAAATTCTGGAGCAGAGCCATCACCCGCTAAAACAGCGATTTTGTGTGTTTGAATCATGGTTTCCAACTTTCGTTTACATAAGAGGGGCTATTTCATTGCCATTCCCTCGGCTGTCCCGAAAACTTTAGGTTTCGGGACACCTGTCTCGGTCATGGGGCCATTTCTGTTAGCAAGCCTGGTTTAATTTGGCAAGATGGGTTTAAAGGTTAAATTCTTATATTTATTTAAAAATAATTGGATTCTATTAAGCAGGGTGCTAGTACCTGGATATATTGCATCCCATTAACACTCAAGCCTGGTACAAATATTTCATTGCTGTTGTTTCAGCAGGGTTACTCTGTGTTGAAATTTCTGGGGTGAAATACTAGTACAGAAAAATGGCTCATTTTTGCCATCAATGTGGAAGTGAAGTGGAAGTAAAAGACCGTGTAGGCCGAGGAGAGGCGTGTTCTTGCAGTGCGGATCTTCATTGTTGTTTGAATTGTGTTTTTTACGATACCTCCGCTTATAATGACTGCCGAGAGCCTAATGCAGAGCGTGTGCTGGATAAAGACAAAGCCAATTTTTGTGATTATTTTAAATTTGTTTCAGATCGACGAAAAAGTTCTGCCAAAGCAAACAATGCCAAATCAGAGTTAGAGGCTCTTTTTAAAAAACCATGAATCTTTTTCCAAAAATTAAAAAAGCCTGGGATGTCCGAAAAGATTATGTGAAGAAAAATAATCTAGAATGCTTTCGCCTTATTAATGGTTCTGGTGATGAATTCCCCGGTCTTGTGGTCGATTATTATGTGGGAGCTTTTCAAATCATTTATAAAGATCCTTCTGTTTTTAAACTTCAAGAGACCCTTCAGCAAGCTTTAAAAGAGGTGAAATTTGAAATTTCTCCTAGTCCTGAAAATTATTTCTTTGAGGTGAAAAACTTTTCCTTGTCTGATCCAGGAGCCGCAGAATGCTTTTTGGGTAAACAGAGTAATATTTTATCTGTGCAGAAAAAGGTGATAGTTGAAAATAATCTAAAATTTGAAATTCATCTGGGAGAGGGTTTGCATACCGGTTTGTTTTTAGATCAACGTGAAAACCGGAATTGGATTGGCTCCCATGCTAAAAACAAAAGGGTATTGAATCTTTTTTCTTATACAGGTTCTTTTAGCGTCGCGGCATTAGCGGCGGGGGCTCGCGAGGTTGTTTCGGTAGATCTTTCAAAAAATTACTTAGATTGGTTAAAGAGGAATGTAGAGTTAAATGGTTTGAAGGTTGAGGCGGCTCCAGTTTGGCCTCGCGATGTATTTGATTACTTACAATTTGCGCACAAAAAAAACGAAAAGTTTGATTTAATTATTTTAGACCCACCTACTTTTTCGCGCCATCGAAAGCAGGTTTTTTCTACAGAAAAAGATCTTAAAAATTTGGTTTCTCAAACCGCTCATCTTTTGTCACCCGCAGGCAATCTCTTTCTTTCGATTAATACCCTTAAACTGAGTCGTGTTGATTTTGAAGAAGAAGTGAAAGAAGCATTAAAAGAGACTTCTTTTAAAATACTTAAAAAGCTGCCCCTGCCAAAGGATTTTAAGCTCAGCGACAGTGAAGAAAAAAATCCTTATTTAAAAGCTTGTTGGATTGGATGAAGTTTTGCCACCCTGCCAGTAAAAACTAATCTAGTTTTAGTTCTCTTTGTATAAAAAAATCCTCCTTTACCGCTCATTTTTAATACGAGCTGATAAAGGAGGCTGAGGGGGCTTATTTAAGAGCGGACGGTAGCTTCGAGTTTGATGTCAAAGTATCCGCATAGGATGTATTTGCACTTACCGTGGTCGCCTGTTCTGAAATAGTGAGGGAGCTTAAGAGGCTGCTTGCGGTGCCCATGAGCGCCAGTAAGAATAAGAAGAAGAAACAGTAGGCTAAAGAAAAACTTTTTAAGAGCTGCATTTTAATTCTCCTTTTTTACCTTTCACTCTCTTGAACGACAAGTCTAGTGTAACCGTTCTTGAAAAAGAATAGCCAGATAATTTATCCAAAATCGTATCTTTTTAGAATACACATATAATTATTAAAATAGAATAAATACATATATTTATGTGTTTTATGCCAACAAATAATTATGTATTTCTAGAAAAATAAGGATACAGATTTGTGAGAGGTGATAAGGCTTGTTAATGGAAGATATTGCTACACGTTTTGTTAGGATCAATTTGATTTTGAAGGTCGGTTGCACTGGTAAAAGAGTAGTTTTGATCATTGACGCAGATGCTTCCGGAAATGCTTTGGACGCTCAAATTTGTTTCGGTGATTTGAATTTTAAATCCAATCGTTTGTTCGCCCGACGTTAAGCCTGAGCAGTCTGCACTTGTTTGGGCATTGATCAAGAGATCTCCGCTGTCATCAGTGAGGCTGATAGTCCCAGTCATGGAGCCTGAATATTGACCATTTAAAGTGAGGGAAGTATCGCAAGTTGTAAAGGCGCATTGGGTGAGGGTGACTTGATAGAGGTTGTCGAAAATAAGATTGTTTCCATTGCCTGAAAAACCTTTTCCAAATGTGTAAATTAATGTTCCGCCGTTTGCACATTGACAGATGCTGGTCTTGTTTGTGTTGTCATGTGTGCAAGTGAATTTATTGACGGATTCTGATGCAAAGGCTGCATTAAGATCGTGAGAGGCAACAATGCTTGAGGTAACTCCTTCAGCGCTGTCTGTAACGGCTGCGATGCTCCCGCTGGGTCCTGAGCTTGGGTTGCCGACTTCTGTGATTGAATTGGTGCCGCCGCCGCAAGCGAGTACTCCAAGAAAAAAAAGACCAACTAGTAAAGCGCTTAAGCCCAAATATTTTTTCATAAACTATTCCTTGGTAATAGGAAACAAGTGAATATTGAGTTGATAGAGGGCCTCATCTTGGTTTTGAACTTCTCGGTTTTGTATTAGCCCAACTACTTCTTTTCGGAAATTATTAATTTTGTCTACTACGGAATTGTAGTCTTTTTGAGTCATCGTAAAAGTGAGGGCAGTAGTGTTGCGGGTAGTAGATTTTTCTTTTAAAGCTTCTAAAGCAAGTTTGATCATTTGTTCGTGGTAAAGAAAGGCTGCGACCGATTGAATTTCGTCTCCTGTAGTAACGTAATTACTAGTCTGAACAAGTTTTTGATTGCTGTCGCGTTCGATAAGTTTCAGCGCTAAAAGTTCTTCGATAGTACGCTGCGCTTGAACGGGAGTGATGAGCCCTCCGAGTTTCTTTGAGATCCAGGCACCGTTTTCTTTAAAATCTTTTAAATTCACCATTTCTCGAACGGCGGAATAATACCAGTTGGAAAGGTATTGCAGTTGTTCGTTCTCTAAAAAGTTTTCCCGTTTCACCCAATAGACGGAAAGATCTTGGAAATATTCTTTTTTCGCACTCATGTTTTCGGCCTGATTGAACTTCACCAGGCTTTCAAAATACTTTTGCTCGCTATGCTTTAACTTTAACGCGTGAAAGTATTTATTAATGCTTGCGAGGGCAATATTGCGTTGATTTTGAATCACTAAAAGGAGTTGGTTGGGAGATTTGAAGCCGGCAATCCGCGAAAATAAACGGTAAGAAAACCCAGGCTTGGTTTCTTTCATCCAGGCAAACCAATCTTTTAAAAAAAGGCGGTAGTCTTCGTATGTAAATAGGTTGGGCCTTTTCATAAGTCGTGTTTAGATTATGCCACGATTCGAAAAGGCTTAAACCTTAAAAAGTAAAAAAATGAATCTTTTTAGAATACATAACTTTAAAATAATATTATTAATTTCAATAAGTTAGTTATTTTGTTTAAAATTGTTAAGATTGAATATTGAGGAATTAAGATACAAAATGCGCTTTAATGGGAACCCGTCTTTGCATTTGGAATCAACAAAAATGCACGTGGAATGGGAACTCCGTGTTTATATCCCCAACCCACAATAGAACCATTTTC